>JALEPQ010000003.1 GCA_022768685.1 Spirochaetia bacterium | reverse complement strand
TTCCGTAATGTTGGTGCGAAGGAGCGGGGCGTGGTTCAAAAACACTCTTTTTGTGGCTGCTGCGAAGCGGCAGTTCAATAGTTTCTATACCACAAAAAGCGTGTAGCGCATTATTGCGCGATTTTGAATCACGCAACCGTGACTGGGAGCCAAAAATCGGATTTTTGTTTATAATGCGTTTGCCCTGGTGAATTGTCCATTACGAATTGCGAATTAATATAAAATTCACTATACTTGTATTTTATGAACGCTAATGAACTTCGCTCAAAATATATTGAGTTTTTTAAATCAAAAAATCATGTTGAAATTTCAGGTCAATCTTTAATTCCTGAAAATGATCCTTCAGTTTTATTTACTACAGCCGGTATGCATCCGCTTGTTCCTTATTTACTTGGAGAAAAACACCCAGCTGGAACTCGCCTTACAGACTATCAGAAGTGCGTACGTACTGGAGATATTGATGAAGTAGGTGACCCATCTCACTTAACTTGTTTTGAAATGTTAGGAAACTGGTCTTTAGGAGACTACTTCAAAAAAGAATCAATTTCTTATTCTTATGAATTCCTTACATCTGAAAAATGGCTTGCTCTTGATCCTCGTAAGATTTCTGTTACAGTTTTTGCAGGAGATGAAAATGCTCCTCGTGATGAAGAAGCTGCAGAAGTTTGGAAATCTGTTGGTATGCCAGAAGATAAAATTGCTTACCTTCCAGCATCTGATAACTGGTGGGCAGCTGGTCCTACAGGTCCTTGTGGTCCAGATACAGAAATTTTCTATTGGGTAGGAGAAGGTCTTCCACCTGCTGGTTCTAATAAAGGTACTGATTCTTCTAACTGGATGGAAATCTGGAACAATGTATTCATGCAGTTTAATCGTGTAGATGAAAAAACTCTTGAACCTCTTCCAAAGAAAAACGTAGATACAGGTATGGGGCTTGAAAGAACAAACTGTATTCTTCAGGGAAAGACATCAGTTTACTTAACTGAAGTTTTCCAGCCTATTATCAAAAAAATTGAAGATTTAACAGATTATGAATATGGTACAGATTCTGAAAAAGATAAATCTGTTCGTATTATTGCTGACCATACACGTTCCTCTGTATTCATCTTAGGTGATCAGAAAGGTGTTACTCCAGACCGCGTAGGAGCAGGCTATGTTCTTCGTCGTTTGATTCGCCGTGCTGTTCGTCATGGAATGAAACTTGGTATTGATAAAGACTTTATGGCAGAAATTGCTGCTGTTGTTGTAGAAAACTTCAAAGGTCCTTATCCAGAACTTGCTGAAAATGCAGAAAAAGTATTCAAAGAACTTACTGCAGAAGAAGCAAAATTCCGTCTTACTTTGAAAAAAGGTGAAGCAGAATTCCAGAAACTTTTACCAAACTTAATGAAGAATCCAAAGAAGGTTATTTCTGGTAAAGTTGCATATAATCTTTATGAAACATACGGATATCCTCTTGAACTTACACAGGAACTTGGAGCAGAAAACGGCTTTACAGTTGATGTAGAAGGATTTAAAGAAGCAGAAAAAAAACATCAGGAAGCTAGTAAAACAGCAGAAGCAGGAGCTGCAAAAGGTGGTCTTGCAGAACAGTCTGATGTTACTACAAAATATCACACAGCAACTCACTTATTGCAGCAGGCTCTTATAAATGTACTTGGTAATCAGGTTGCCCAGAAAGGTTCCAACATCAACAATGAACGTATGCGTTTCGACTTTACTTTTGAACGCCCTATGACTAAAGAAGAAATTCAGAAAGTAGAAGATATTGTAAACGAACAGATTAAAGCTGACCTTCCTGTAACAATGGAAGTAATGCCACTTGATGCTGCTAAAGCTGCAGGTGCACGTGCATTGTTTACAAACAAATATGGTGAAGATGTAAAGGTTTATACAATCGGTCGTGATGTTAACAATGACTGGTTCTCTAAAGAAGTTTGTGGAGGACCTCATGTTCAGCACACAGCACAGATTGGTGACTTCAAGATTCAGAAGGAACAGTCTTCATCAGCTGGTGTAAGACGTATCAGAGCTGTAATTTCAGGCGGATTACCACTAGATAAGTAGTGTGTAAGTGTTTACACTTGCAAATTTGAGGGCGGGCTTGAAAATTTAAACTGTAAAGAAAATTTTTACCCGGCACAGTAACCTTCTGGTTTTTCTTATGTTTTTACTCATAGGAAAACTAAATATATATAAAAAGGAATATATACTAATATGAAGAAAAAAATTGTACTTTCAGCTTTAATTTTTTTGATGACAGCAGGAATGGCTTTTGCACAGGCCGACTTACAGGTTCTTACTGTTGTAAAATATAATAAAAGTGAATCAATTACAGTAAGACAGCTTAAACAGCGTGTATCAACTTATGAAAAACAGGTTGGTCGTCCACTTTCTGTTGATGAACGAAAAAAAGTTCTTGATTCTTTAATTGATGAAAAACTTATGCTTCAGGCTGCAGCTAAGGCTGGAGTTACAATTCCTGATAGTGCCGTTGATCAGTATTTCATGCAGAATATGAGTCAGCAGCTTGGTGCTCCAGTTTCTGAACAGCAGCTGGAAGATATCATCAAACAGTCACAGGGGTCTACTCTTGATGAACTTCTTGTTCAGCAGGTTGGAATGAATAAGGCTGAATACAAAGCTTATCTTAAAAATCAGCTTATACTGCAGCAGTATGTTGTAAGTAAGAAGCAGGCAGAAATTCAGGGTGTAGCACCTACAGATGCAGAAATCAGAATGTTCTATGAAGCAAATAAAACTTCTTTTGTATGGAATGATATGGTAAAGGCGTTCGTCATTATTGTTCCTAAAGGAAATGATCCTGATGCTGCAAAGTTAAAGATAAATGATTTAAGAAATCAATATGCAGATAAAAAAGTAACTGCAGAAAAACTTGCAAAAGATTCTCAGAAACCTGATGCTGGATTCCAGGCTGGAGAAATGCTCTTACCAAAAACAAATGATACTGCCATGGGAATTGGAATGACATATCAGAATCTTCTTACTATTTTTGATCAGAAAGAAGGATTTGTTTCTGATATTCAGGAAAGTCCAGTAGATTATAGAGTGTTCTCTGTAGTAAAAAAATATTCTGCTAAAATGCTTACTTTAAGCGATGTAGTTCAGCCAGAAACAACAGTTACAGTTTACGATTACATCAGATCTAATCTTACACAGCAGAAACAGCTTCAGTATATTCAGATTGCTGCAAAATCACTGGCAGAAGAAATCAACAAACCAGAAAATGTTGAATTCAAAAAAACAGGTGATGCTTTAAATGCATTGCTTAAATGGTAATTGGAGTAATTCATGTCACGAAGAAGAGGACGAATTGTAGCTTTTCAGGCACTTTATTCATGGGATGTAAGTAAATCTTCATTGGAAGATCTTCTTACTTTTACATGGCTTGAAAAAGATACTGTAAATACAAAAGAACCTAAAGAACCTACTGCAAGTCAGAAAAATGATATGGATTTTGCAAGTTTAATTATTGCAGGAACTATAGATCATATTGATGAAATTGATGCTTCAATTGAAAGGCACCTTGCAGCAAACTGGAGTAAAGATAGACTTAATAAAGTTGCACTGGCAATTTTACGAACTAGTGTTTATCAGATAAAATATCAGAGTGAAGCTCAGCCTGGTATTATTATTGATGAAGCTGTAAATATTGCAAAAGAATATGGTGCTGATGATTCTTATAAGTTCATCAATGCTGTACTTGATAAAATCGTAAAAGATGAAGCTTCAAAAAATTCATAGAATATCTGTTAATATAATATTAATACTTTTCATAACATTGTTCTGTCTTAGTTCCTGCTCGGTTAAGGCAGAACAAAAGTCTTTAACTGCACAATTTGAAACAATTGACGCCCTTATCAGACAAAATCAATTTAAAGATGCTGTAAAGGATTTAAAAAAGCTTGAAAAGAAAGCTTTTGATTCCTGGTCATATATAGGAATTTACAAAAGATATTCTTTAATGGGGAATAAGGAACTTTCAGAAAAAATCCTGCTTAAAGCTCTGAAAAACAATAATGAAAATCTTGAATTGCTGGCAATTTATTCTGATTTCCTTTTAAAAAACAATAGAATAGATGAAGCAGTTGAAAAATCAAAAAGTTTGAAAGGAACCCGTTACGGTTCTATATATTCTGAAGCAGTTTTAACAAAAAGTGCCAGAACAAAGACAGAAATGCAGAATAATCTTCTTGAATATTATAAAAACGATAAATTTTACGAAATTTATCTTGATGCATACAAGGCCAGTAAAAATCCAATCTGGCTTAGAAATTGTGCTGTTTATGATATGACAAAGGGTTATTATTCTGAAGCAGTAAAACTCTTGCCTTATGCTTTTTCAGATGCTGATGATGCCTACTTTTGGGCCCTGGTTAATTATGATGCAGGAAGATTTTATGAATCAATTGATGCAATAGAAGAATCCCGAAAATTTCTTAATGGAGTTCAAAATATAAATATTTACAAAGTAAATGAAGTGCAGCAGGCAGCTCTCCAGTCAGACTGTTTTCTTGCTGTTTCAGAAAGTGTAAAAGCTGAAAAAGTACGACAGAATGTAATCATAAATCTTGAAAACATAAGTTTGCGTAAGACAGATGATCTGCTTCTTCCTGTAATAATGACTAACAGTGCTATGTATGCAAAAAGTTACGGAAATATGGATTCTTGTGCGGATCTTCTTTTTTCTTGCGTAAATCACTGGCCTGATTTTGCACCAGCTTTAATCATGTATTCTGATTTTGCATACGAATCTAATCTTGAAAGGGAAGAGGATGCGCAGATAAAGGCCCTTAGAAATGCCGGAATCAGTTCTCTGGAAATGGATAGATACGATTCAAGAAGAAAAATCCCCTTAAGCGATGCCCTTTACAGACTTGATAGCTCAATTAAAAGAACAGGGAATCCATATCTGATTATTAAAAAGCAGGATCTTCGTTATAAAACAGATAAAAGTCTTACTGATGGTGATAAAAATCGTGATTTGTGGATTTTACTTGAAGATAATGATCAGACTGATTCGGAATATAAACTTCTCCTTATTCAATATGCGCTGAATTATCTTCTTACAACAAAGCAATATAATGAAGCATGGACAATTTACAGTAATTATCTTAATAAAAAAATACAATTTGATGAAAAAAAGGATTTCTGGGATCAGGTAATAGGAAATCTAAAAAATTTAGATTTTCCTCTTGTTGAATTTTCCGGATGGTTTGCTGCAGATTCAAAGCTTCTGGAGGAATCTAAAAAAATTTATGAATATTGTGTTTTTGAAGGCGGAAATAAACAGAATGTCCTGCAGATTTCTCCTGCGGCAGCAATGAGTGCACTTTTAAATATGGCAGATATTTATTATTCAACAGGAGATTCTGAAACTGCATTAAAACTTTACGGCAAAGCTGCCGGAAGACAATGTTCTAACAGAGTCAGGTCTGATATCTACTATAGAATAGCTAAAGTCTATTTTTCTACCGGTGACATAAACAGTGGAAAAAAAGCCGCAGAGTATGCTAAAGAGTTATATCCAGAAAATATAAAAGCTGCTTTATTAATTCTAAATTCGGAAAGTGGAATGGGGAATTAAAAAAATTAGACACTTTTACAAAGGAATATTTAAAATGCAAAAGGCACTGGTTACTCATCTGTTCTTGATGGTTATCAGTGCCTTTTGTTTGTGTTTTGCAACTAGAATAGTTATTCTATAGTTTTATACGTGCACATCAAGGCACGCTTCGCTTAAAGCCTTGACATGCACGTTTTGCAACTAGAATAGTTCCTATTCTATAGTTGCAATTATATCTGCCATTTTTAGTAGAAGGTGGTCTTCTCCGTCGATTTTGATTAATGTACCGGCATATTTGTCATACATGATTCTGTCACCAACTTTTACAGTGATTTTTTCTTTTTCAGTTCCAGGTCCTACAGCTACAACTGTTGCAGTCTGTGTTTTTTCCTGTGCTGCATCTGGAATAATAATTCCACTTGAAGTTTTAGTTTCAGCTTTATCATTCTTAACAAGAACTCTGTCTGCTAATGGTTTTACTGTCATATTTTTACCTCTGCAAATTGTTTATTTTTGTTTAAAATAAAGTTAATAATAAAGAAAACATAAGTCAAGAATTAAATGCACATTAGTCTTCTTTTCCACTTTCTACGTATTTTTTCAGCTGCACATTTGCTGCTTTTGGATTCACTATTACACATGGACCGGCAATACAGCCGCCTTCACAAGCCATAACTTCTACCAGGTTTGGAGTGTCTTCATTGTAAGGAAGTTTTCCTGCGTTGATTTTTCCAAAGTCTGCAAGCTGCTTCATACCTTCTTTTCCTAAGCCGTTAATTGCTGTAGCTCGTAAAATTGAAGGATCTTTTAAGCGGATTTTTACAGCTTCTGCAACACCGCCACTAGCTGCAAAACTTCTTCCTGATTTAGTAGCTTTATCTTTGTCTGATTCCTTGTTTTCATATTTAGGAGGCTCGATTTCTTTTGCTGCAAAGAGAGCATATAATTCTTCAACAGATATTACATAGTCTACAAATTCATCGTCCATACCTTCACGACGTTTAGCGAGACATGGTCCAATGAATACACTTATACAGTCTGGATACTGTTTTTTTGTCATTTCTGCAATGTAATGCATAGGAGACCGGGTTTCTGAAACACAGTTGTTTAATTCTGGGACATGGCGTCTTACTGCACGAACATATGCTGGACAGCAGGAAGTTGTCATGAGTTTATCACCACGTTCCATTCGTTCTTCAAATTCCTTTGCTTCAAGGTCTGCGGTTCTGTCTGCACCTTTTGCAACTTCTTTTACATCAAAGAAACCTGCATCTTTTAGTGCTTCTTCCAGCTGATTTGATGTAGACTTAAACTGAGTGGCAATAGCAGGTGCATACATGGCCACAACTTTTTCACCGTTCATAATGTGCTTAAGAACATCAACAATCTGGCTTTTATCCATCATGGCACCAAAAGGACAGTTTCGCATACAGTTACCACAGAAAATACATTTGTGATAATCAATTCGTTCTTTTCCATTTTCATCTTTTGAAATTGCTCCCACAGGGCAGGCTTCTTCACAAGGTACAGGAATGCGGATAATAGCATGGTAAGGACAGTTGTTCATACAAAGTCCGCAGTTAACACACTTTTCTTCATCAATATGTGCACGATGATTGTAAATGGAAATGGCCTTTCGTCCACAGTTCATCATACAAGGGCGGGCAATACAGGCCTGACATCCGTTTGTAACAAGATAGTGAGATTTTACGCAGGCATTACAGGCTTCATCAAGAACTGTAAGCATTGGCCATGTGGGTTTTTCTCTTGCTAAAGCTTCAGCTGCATAATCGGCAAGAGGTTTTGCATCATCAAGATTTTCAACAGAACAGCCGAGTCTGGCAATTACTCTCTGACGAAGAATTTCCCTGTCATGAAAAATACAGCAGCCAACAGGTTCAGACCCGCGAGGCGCCATTTCCCGGGGAATAAAATGCACACCTTTTTCAAGGTTATCTTCCATCATCAGCTTAATGATACGAATTAAAATCTCTCTCTTAGTATTAGACGAATTATTGTTGATGTTTAACATAAGCAAAGTTTAACTTAAAGAACAAAAAGGCTCAATAAATTAATTCGTAATTCGTAATGCGTAATGCGTAATCTTTTTTTTTAAATTAATTGCGTTTTTTAAAAAGTTGAAACGTATATTAATATGGAGGTTTTTATGAATGAAGATAATATTATTGTTCAGAAGTCCAAAAGTTTTTCACTTAAGATAATTACGCTGTATAAATTTCTTGTTGATGAAAAAAAAGAATATGTTCTTTCAAAGCAAATACTGAAGAGTGGTACAAGTATTGGAGCTAATATAAAAGAAGCTATTCGAGGTCAATCTAAGGCTGATTTTTATGCAAAAATGAATATTTCATTGAAAGAAGCGAGTGAAACTGAATATTGGTTGGAACTGTTAAAGGAATCAAATTATATTCCATCAGAGGTCTTTAGGGAGGCATATTCGTAATGTCAGGAACTTCTAAGAATTTTGATGGCAATTACAAAAACTCAAAGAAAGAAATTTTAAGCACACGCATAGATCATTTAGATCATTAGTTTTGACTTCATATACAAAACTGTACGCACCAAAATTTATTACGCATTACGAATTACGCATTACGAATTGAGGAAGTATAAAGACTTCGTTTTATACTTCCTCTAGTTCTTCCAGATCGTGGATCAGGGCTTCGCTGGATTTGTAGCTTTCGCAGATGGCAATGATTCTGTCTTTTATTGAAAGAAATGCTTTTGAAAGAATCGGGTCAAAGTGGATTCCGGCTCCTTTTTCTATTATTCCGAAAGCTTCGTCGTAAGACATAGGTGCTTTGTAGACCCTTGGAGAAACCAGAGCATCAAATACATCTGCTATAGCCATTATTCTTGCGCAGAGAGGAATTGCTTCTCCTTTTAAGTGTTCCGGATAACCTGAACCGTCCCATTTTTCATGATGATAGGCTGCAATATCTGCACAGATTTTTACGTATTTAGGATCTTCGTAGTCGTCCAAAATCTGATACACAATTTTTCTGCCGGCAATTGTATGTTTCTGCATTTCAAGAAATTCTTCCTGAGTAAGTCTTTCCGGTTTTTTTAAAATCATATCTGAAATGACAATTTTACCAATATCATGCATTGGAGCTGCTTTTTCGATGAGTGCAATATAACGGGAAGTGATGATATCCTGCAGATAACCATCAATCAGAAGTTTTGTAGCCAGCATTTCAACGTAAGCACTTGTTCGTTTAATATGTTCGCCGGTATCTGTGTCGCGGTTTTCAACTAGGTTGGAAAGGCTCAGAATTGTGTGTTCCTGCATACGGATAATCTGAGCGTTCTTTTGTGTTACTTCATTTGCCTGAATATCAATAACTTCTTCCAGATTGTTATTCATGTTTACAAAGGTAATCAGAAAGGCAAATGTGTATCCTACTGTAACAAGGCTCAGATTTAATAAAATGATTTGTGCAATCTGCATTACAACAGGGAAAAAAATAAAGCTGAATAATGAGAAAGTCTGGGATTTATCAAAATCCTTTCTGTTGTGAATAAAAAGTGCAACAATGGCGATATAGAGAAGAATTTCAAAAATCATAGAAACAAAGAAATATTTGCCTCTGCTGTAATGATTATTATCATCTATTGTATAAATGATATGTGTAAACTGAGAAATTATTAAAAGGACCATATATAAAAATGCCCCAATCATAATCAGCTTTAGATAAATCTTTCTGTTTCGTGTAAAAGATGACGATGTAATTACGTAAACTACATAAGAAACCATAATGGCAAATGTAGACAAGTAATATATAAACATTGCAATTGGCAGCACTTTATAATTAACAGGATTGGAATTTCCTTCAAAAAGGAATGTAAAAATGTCAGAAACAGACATTACAATATAAAATACAAGTGTAATAATCAGCCATTTTTCATTGCTGAGTGTAGAAATACGCTTTATGGATATATAAATCAATATAAAAAGCCCGATTAATGCACTGTAAGCATCAAGAGAAATGCTGAAATTTATAAAAGCTTCCTGTAAATTCATGAGTTTCTATTATATCATCGGCAGAAAATAAAGAAATAATTATTTTATATGGTTTCTTCTTTCAAAAAACACTACCAGTCATTCCTAGTCTGTCAAAACCGCAAACTAGTTCGCTACACGCGCAGA
>JALEPQ010000029.1 GCA_022768685.1 Spirochaetia bacterium | reverse complement strand
CATGCATGGTTTTATCTCAAAGGATGCTCTTCTTATTGCAGCTGAAACAAGAACAAGTACGCCAGTAAGAATTTTAAGAGATAAGGAAACTTATGAATCACCTGCCATAAAAGGACTGTATCCAGCAGGAGAAGGAAGTGGGTATTCCGGAGGAATTGTTTCCAGTGCAATGGACGGAATAAATGCCTGTAATGCACTTGCAAATAAAATCTTAAAATAAAAAAAAAAAAGGAACGTTTAAATCAAACGCCGAAATGCCGTCGTTTGATTTAATTTAAAGTTTTTAGAAAAACTTTTTTATATACGTGTTCGCTCAGGCGAACGAATTGTACATCCTCGGTTGTTAAAACAACCTCCGGTGTCCAATTTTATAGAAGATTTTTTCAGCAAATGGGGACAGACCCCTGTTTTTTGAACTGTTTTGGAAACGTTTCAAGTAAACGTATTAGAAAAAAATTAGTGGAGTGGAATCATGAGTGAAAATGCATTAAGTGCAAATTCAATTGATCCAAAACTTGGTAAGAAAGCAATGATTGCTTCAGGATGCTACATGGGTGCTGGACAATTCTTTGTATTAAAACAAAGGGTTCGCGGTATTCTCCTGATGCTTTTTGAGGCATGGGTTCTTCTTGATATCATTTTAGGATTAAATGATATTTATATTACCAGTGAAGTATATGATAAATGCTTCTATGATGGTTCTGTTGGTATTGCAATTTTCTTTAATAACATCCTTTTAGGATTTTTTGATTTTATAAATAATTTGTTCTGTAGTAACACAATTATTTATGGATTCTGGGGGCTTTTTACATTAGGTAATCCTCATCCAGAATTGCCTGTAAATGAACGCGATCATTCTATTTTCTTGATGATTGACGGTTTATTTACAATTATTATCTGTGCTATTTTTGTATACTTCTATATAAACAGCATACTTTCTGCAAAAAAATCAGCTGAAAAGATAATAAAAAATGGCAAATTTCCTACAAGAAAGGAAGCTCACAATGATCTTTCACAGAATGCTTTTCCAATTATTGGAGTTGCACCTTCTGTAATTTTAATTGCATTCTTTACAGTTATTCCTTTGCTTTTTGCAATGCTGGTTGCATTTACAAACTATTCTTCACCTGATCATATTCCGCCTAACAATTTAGTTGATTGGGTTGGTTTTGATAATTTTAAGACAATGTTCAGCTCAGTTGGAGCTAAAAATGGTGCCTGGCTTCATGCATTTGTCCGTGTTGCACTTTGGACTGTTTTGTGGGCTGTTTTTGCAACATTCTCATGTTTCTTCTTAGGATTTTTCTTTGCCGTTGTTCTTCTTGATAAAAGAATTGCAATTCCAAAATTTTATAGAACAATTTTTATTTTGCCTTATGCAATTCCAACTATGCTTTCTTTGTTTGTATGGGCAAACTTGTTGAATGGAACTATGGGACCAATCAATATGATGTTGAAGAATTTTGGAATTCCTGGGGTAAAGTGGCTTTCTGATCCAAATGTAGCTAAAATTACTTTGATTCTTGTAAATATGTGGATTGGATTCCCTTATTCAATGATTCTTACAACATCATCAATGACTGCAATTCCTTCATCAATGTATGAAGCTGCACAAATTGATGGTGCAAACAAATGGCAGCAATTTAAAAGTCTTACTTTGCCAATGGTTATGTATCAGTTAAAACCAACTTTAATCATGCAGTTTGCAAGTAATATCAATAACTTTGGTGCTGTATTCTTCCTTACTGGAGGTGGTCCAACTTTGGTTTCAGCTGGTGAAAATCTTACTATTTCAACTCAGGCTGGTTCTACAGATATTTTGATTTCATGGATTTACAAACTTACAATGAACTCCAATGAATACAATATTGCTTCAGTTCTTTCTATTTTGGTATTCATTGTTCTTGTTCCATTTGGATTGTACAACTTCTTGCGAACAAAATCATTTAAGGAAGGTGAAGTATAATGGCTAATACAAAAACACATAAAAAAGTTTCGATTCCTGTAATTCTTCTTACAGCAATTCTCATTATCCAGGTGATTCTGGTTTTGTATCCAATTGCTTTTACAGTTAGTGCCTCTTTTATAAAAGAAAATTCTCTTTCAGCTGTTGGTACAATTCCTTTTTCCAGACCATTTTCATTGTATCAGTATAAAAGGCTTTTTACTGAAACATATTACGGTCACTGGTTTTTAAACACTTTAAAAGTTGCCTGTATGAATACATGTATTACTGTTATTGTATGCAGTTTTACCGGATATATTTTCAGTAGATTTTCATTTCCATTCCGAAAAACAGTAATGGCTTCAATGCTTGTTTTACAGATGTTCCCAAGTTTTATTGGAATGGTTGCAACTTATGTTATTCTTTGGAAAATTAATGCCCTTAATACATTATGGGGACTTGTTCTTGTATATTCTGCAGGAAGTATTCCTTTTAATTCATGGTTGATGAAAGGTTATTTTGATACAATTTCTAAGGATATTGCTGAAGCTGCATATATTGATGGTGCAACTCCATTTACAGCGTTCATCAAAGTTGTAGTTCCTACTGCAAAACCTCAAATTGTATTTCTTGCACTAACAAGTTTTACAGGCCCTTGGATGGATTTTATTTTCCCAAGACTTGTTTTACGCAGTGATAACAAAAAGACTCTGGCTGTTGGACTGTATGAAATGATAAATGGCCGTTCAAATGATAAGTTTACTATGTTTGCTGCTGGTGCTTTGCTTGTTGCTGTTCCATTTACAATTCTGTTTATGGCTGGTCAAAAATCCTTGCTTCAGTCTTTAGCTGGAACCGGTGGAAAAGAGTAGCTGTAAAAAAAAACGTTTAACATATTTTTATGAAAATTTACCCGTAAGAAATTCTTACGGGATTTTTATATTATCAGGGGGAAAAATGAAAATAAAAAAAATAACCGCCTTATTGCTTTCACATGTATTAATTTTCTCGTTAGTTAGCTGTGCGTCTAGTGGAAAAGGCTCCGCAAAAAAAGATTCTGTAAAGGAACTGGCTCCTGTAATCAGGACTGCTGATAAACCTTATCAAGGTGTTTATTACAGTCTTTTTGTCCGTTCTTTTGCTGACAGTAATGGAGATGGAATTGGTGATTTTAACGGAATCATCAAAAAACTTGATTATTTGAATGATGGAAATGATGAAACAACATCAGATCTTGGTATTACAGGAATATGGCTTTTACCAATTTATCCATCACAATCTTATCATGGATATGATGTAGATGATTACTACGATGTTAATCCAGACTACGGAACACTGGAAGATTTTGAGAATCTTCTTGCCGAATGTAAAAAACGTGGTATTAGTGTAATTCTTGATATGACATGCAATCACTCTTCAACTTATACTTCATGGTTCCAGGCTTCTAAAAATCCAGAAGATCCTCACCATACATGGTACAGATGGATTACAGAAGATGATACACGATATAACTTAAAGCAGAAAATGTGGGGACATAATGTATGGAATGAAGACTGGAAATATAAGGGAAATTTTTATGCCGGTCTTTTTGGAAACCACATGCCAGATTTTAATCTTGATGATCCAGCCCTTAGGGAAGAATTTAAAAATGTAATGAAATTCTGGATGGATAAGGGTGTTTCTGGTTTCCGTTATGATGCTGCAGGTCATGTTTACAATAGTGCAAAAACTCCAGCAGGAACTCCTTCTACAGAAAATGCCGTTAAATGGTGGAAAGAAATAGTAGATTATAATAAATCAGTAAATCCAGATACTTACAATGTAGGCGAAGTTTGGGAAAATAGTTCTATCCGGTCCCAGTATGTTGCAGGATTAGGTTCAGATTTCCATTTTGATATGGGAACTAGAATAGAAAATATCTTAAAAGCAGGAAATGATGGGGGAAATACTTATGCATCTGGTTTACAGGCTGAATATGAAAAACTTGCTTTGTACAATCCTGATTATATAGATGCACCTTTTCTTTCAAATCACGATCAGCCAAGAAGTGCTGGTGTTTTAAAAGGTGATTTTGAAACATTAAAAGCTGCTGCAAGTATGTATATGCTTACAGAAGGTGTCCCATTTATGTATTATGGTGAAGAAATTGCAATGAAAAGTGGTACAGATGACCCTTCAAAGCGTACTCCGATGATATGGAACACAACTGTAGAATCTACAGGACTTCCTAAGGATAAACTTCAGACAACCTGGTCAGAATCCCGCTATAACAAAAAGACTCTTTCTGTTGCAGAACAGTCAAAAGATCCTTCCTCATTGTTAAACTACTATAAAAGACTTATCCGTTTAAGAACATCTCATTCAGGTTTGTATGCAGGAAGATTTTCTGCAGTATCTACTGGAAGTGGAGCTGTTTCTTCATGGCAGATGAAAGATGATATTGAAACTTGTTTTGTTATGATAAATGTTTCTGCAGAACCAGTTACAGTTACAATTCCAGAATCTTATGCAGATTTTTCTCCAATCTTCTTCTCTCATACTTCAGCAGTAATAGAAGATGGAAAAGCAACAATTCCTGCAAGAGGAACTATAGTTATTTCTGATCGATAAAAGCGATAAAAGGGGACAGACCCCCTAAAAAAAACAGCACAATGAAAAACATTGCGCTGTTTTTTTTTATGCTTCTAAAGAATTTTTTGGAGGTCCTCCGAATCCTTTACCTAATTCAATTTCTTCAATTTTTGTTGGATCCAGTGTTCTGTATTTAAAAGGTGTCATATTTTTGTAACGGCGGAAAATTTTAATGAAATAACTGAAATCATTAAAACCGCAATTGTATGCAACATCCTGAAGTTTATCTTTTGTTTCTCTCAAAAGGGAACAGGCTCTATTTATTCTATACCAGTTTAAATACTCAATTGGAGTATGACCTGTAACTTCTTTAAAAAGGCGGCAGAAATATTTTGGAGAAAGTCCAGCTGTTTCTGACATTAATTCCAATGTTAATTCCTGTTCAAAATTTTTGCGGATAAGATTTAATACGGCTTCAATCTGATCATTTCTAACCTGCTTATGAACTGCACTTTCTTTTTTTTCGTAATAGAGTCGTTCTTTTTTTAGAAGCCCAAAAAACATAAGAAGATATCCTGAGCAGATTAAATCATATCCTTCACATTTTAATTTTAAGATTCCAAAAAAATCATTAATTACATTGCAGATTTGTTCATGGGAACTTGGAATATAATCATTCAGGAAGACATTTTTATTGATAATATCACTTATAAAATTATCTGGACTGTAACTATGCTGACGAAGAAGATCCATATCAAATACTACAGATTCAAAAAGACAGATACTTTTTTCATGACCATCACCATGAACAACTTTACCTGGAATAAGACACAAATCACCTTTCTGTAAAGTGAGTTCGTGATCATTTATGAAAACAGTGTAGGAGCCTGATATAACGTGAATCAATTCAAATTCTTCGTGCCAGTGTAATGGTAAATCGTAATATGGATTTACAGTGCTGCAAAGACTATATTGCACAGGAAAAACAATTGTTCCACGCTGAAGAGTTTCCTTAAAAGGTTTTTGTTTTTCTACATCTAATACTTTTGTCATACTTTATCATAATTATATCACTAGATTTCAAGTATTTTCAATACTATATTTTTAAAATGATACAAAAATTCTATTTTGGAAAACCTGTTGATACAGGAGCAGTTGTAAAAAATGTGGATGTAACTAAAGGTGAATTATCATTTGGAAAAGTGATTAATGAATGGCCTTTTGAATGGAACTATGAACTTTCCAAAGATGATGTTGTTTATGGTCTTGGGGAAAGCATGAGGGGGCAGAATAAAAGAGGATATAAATATGTATCCTGGTGTTCTGATACTCCTAATCAGGAAGAAACAACAAATTCCTTATATGGAGCTCATAATTTTTTAATAATATTTGGTAGAAAAACTTTTGGAATTTTCTTTGAAACTCCTTCAAAAATCACTTTTGATATTGGTATGTCAAAAAGAGATGAATTAAAAGTTACAACAGAAGATACAGGTGTAATTGTTTATTTAATTACTGCAGAAAGTTCTGATTGCAGTGAACTTTCTGATATTACACATCAGTTCAGGGAATTAATCGGGCAAAGTTATATTCCGCCTTTTTGGGCATTTGGATTTCAGCAAAGCAGGTGGGGTTATAAAACAGAAAATGATGTTAAGGAAGTTGTAAAAAAATATACAGAAGCAAATATTCCTCTTGATTCTGTTTGTCTTGATATTGATTACATGGAAGATTATGAAGATTTTACCGTGGATACAAAAAAATTCCCTGATTTAAAATCTCTTTGTAATGATTTAAAAAAGGATGGAATTCGCCTTATTCCTATTATTGATGCTGGTGTAAAAATAAAGAAAGGATATTCAGTTTACGATGAAGGCTGCAAAAAAGATTTATTTTGTAAAAAAGCAGATGGAAAAACAAATTACGCGGCTGGAGTGTGGCCCGGTAGATCTCATTTTGCAGACTTTTTTAAGTCTGAAGCCCGTGAGTGGTTTGGTTCAAAGTATAAAGTCTTAACAGATCAGGGAATAGAAGGATTCTGGAATGATATGAATGAACCTGCCATGTTTTATTCAGATGAAAGTCTTAAAGAGGTTCATGAAAAAATGATGGGGACAGACCTCTCTAATCTTGATATAAATTCTTTTTTTGAATTTTCAGGACTTGCTCATTCTACAAGTAATGCCATGGAAGATTATCAGCGTTTTTACCATGAATATAAAGATATTGAAGGAAAGCCCCAGATATTTAGACATGATAAAGTGCACAATATGTATGGCGGGTTAATGACCAGAGCTGCAGCAGAAGGACTTGAAAAGATAAGTCCTGATTGCAGGAAATTAATTTACAGCAGAGCTTCATATATTGGTTCCCATCGTTATGGAGGAATCTGGACTGGAGATGTTAGATCCTGGTGGGCACACCTGGAACAGGAAATAAAAGTTCTACCTTCATTGAATATGTGTGGTTTCTTATATACAGGAGCTGATATTGGAGGGTTCAGCAACGATACTACAAGAGATCTTGTTTTACGCTGGACCGCTTTAGGTGTTTTTACCCCTCTTATGAGAAATCATTCAGCATGGGATTGTAGACCTCAAGAATGCTATCAGTTTGAGGATACAGAAGATTTTAAAAATGTTCTTGATTTACGATATGCTTTAATTCCATATCTTTATTCAGAATTCATTAAGGCTGCTGTAAAAAATGAAATGTACTTTAAGCCGCTAAGTTTTGATTTTCCAGATGATAAAATGTCTATCCAGACAGAAGATCAGCTTTTTCTAGGAAATGAAATAATGATTGCTCCTGTATACAAGCAGAATGCGGATGGCAGATATGTTTATCTTCCTGAAGATATGATTAAGATAGAATGGAAAAATTCAATGGCAGAAGAAACTCTTATGAAAAAAGGAATTCATTATGTAGAAATGCCTTTAGACTCAGTAGTCTTCTTTGTACGAAAAAATAAACTTGTTCCTTTATGTAAACCTGCATTACGTACTGACAAAATTGATTTTTCAAGTTTTACATTCATTGGAAACGGAGAATCTTATGAACTTTACAGTGATGATGGTTTAACAAGAGATGTAAAACTGGAAGGAAGAATAAAACTCCTGAAGCGTTAAAAAAAAGAGGACTGGATTTTATCCAGTCCTCAAAGAAAAAGAACGTTTAAATCAAACGCCGAAATGCCGTCATTTGATTTAATTTAAAGTTTTTAGAAAAACTTTTTTATTTACGTGTTCGCTACGGCGAACGTTTTGTAAATCCTCAGTTGTTGAAACAACTTGCGGTTTACAAAATTAA
>JALEPQ010000176.1 GCA_022768685.1 Spirochaetia bacterium | reverse complement strand
TATTCAGACAAATGCCTCTGGAGAAGCTATTGCCGGAAGACCAGGATATGAAGGATTTGGTGATACTCGTCATAAATTTCTTGAAATGAGTAACGTAAGTGTTGTAAATGAAATGGTTTCCATGATTACTGCTCAACGTGCCTATGAATTCAACAGTAAGGCAATTCAAACATCTGACAATATGCTTCAGACTGCAGCAAACTTAAAGAGATAATGTGTAAGCGCGCCGGCCAGAGCGCGCGGTGTTAAATAGCAAAGCGTTAAAAAAAATTGCACGGGGCAATTTTTTAGCTTTACATATTTTAGTAAGCGCGCCGGTACATGAGCGCGCGGTTTTAAATAGTAAAGTATAAAAAAATCTTATTTAAAGTTGGAAAACTCCGATAATATAAGAGAAAACTTTAAAATGGGTGGAAAAATGACTTTAGGATTAGTTTCAAATACTTACAGTTCAATTAATAATGGAAATGGTGCCCTTCAGGCAGCAAAACAAAATGCTGATAATGCTAAATTTGCAGAACTTTTAGAAAGAATGAAAAAACAGGATGAAGGAAGGGGAACTTTATCTAGTGATCAGATTTCAGAAAGTGGAAGATTGAACGGCGATTTTAAAAGTAGTTTCAAAGGCACTTACAGTTTAGATTCAGATAAAAATGCTGATGCTCGTGGTGCAGCTGCAAATCAGGCTAATTCTCATGTTCAGCAGAAAAAAATTGACAGAACTTCTGAACTTTATGAAAAATCAATGGAATTGGAAAGTTACTTTGTAAAACAGATGCTTTCTTCAATGCGTAAGACAGTAATAAAAGCAAATGGAAATGATTTTGCACAAAATATGTATGAAGATATGCTTTACGATGAATACGCAACAAATATGACTAAAACAGCAGGTTTTGGACTTGCTGATCAGATTTATTTAAGTCTTGTATAAATTTAATTTTGAAAATTAAAAGAGATTCTCTTTTTTAATATTTGTTTACATCTTATCCGTATCAGAGCGTTGCCTGGTACGGATTTTTTTTTTCTGCACAAAAGGTAAGAGTTTTACCTGAAGTCCATATTCCTATTGATTCAGGACCAGTTAATGTTCCCATTGCAGGTCCCATATATCCTATGAAAATTTCTTTACATGGAAAATTTGTTTTAATAAGATTAACAAGAAACTGTACTTCCTGTTGAGAGCAATCTCCATGGGTAATATAGATTGTTTGATTTTCAGAGTCTACAATTTCTTTCATGGAATTTACAATTTCTATTAAAGAATTTTCACGGCCTCTGATTTTTTTTAAAATTGTCTGGTTTCCATTTGCATCAGAAATAATTATTGGCTTTATTTTTGAAAAATTACTTATACATGTAGATTGCCTATGTAAAATTCCTGATTTTTTAATAAAATCAAATGTCTGTACTGTAAGAACTTGATTTACTTTTATTCTGTTTTCCAAAATCCATTGTACAATTTCCTGAAAATTCAAATTTTGTTGTACAAGTTTAGCTGCTTCAATGGCGAGTAATCCTTCCCCGAATGAAATATTTTGTGAATCAATACAGTTAATTTTATGGTCTGGATATTTTTCTAGTAATTGTAAAGCGGTCTTTTCTGCAGTTTCTACAGATTTTGAAATTTTTGAAGAATTTCCTATATAGATAATGTCATAACCAAGTTTTATATATTTTGTAAAGATTTTTTTAAAATCTTCTGGATTAACTTGTGCTAAGGCTAAACGTTCTCCATTTTTCATTTTCCCATAAAATTCATGCACTTCAGATGGAGTTTTGTTCAGAGTAGCAGGTTCGTTTTTTCCATGATGCACAATGTTCATTATGGCATAATCAATATCATATTTATTCATTAATTCATCAGTTAAATCTGAATAAGAATCAGTGATAATTTTAATCTTTGCCATAAATCTCCTGTGTTTTTACAGTAAAACTAACTGCACAAAAGAATATAAAGATTAAACGTAAAGTGAACCTAAACTTCTATTATTTAGGCAGTGTAATTGTAAAGGTTGTTGTATTATCTTTGCTTTCAACTTCAATTTTACCGTTGTGGAGATCAACTATTTTCTTTACAAGTGATAAACCTATACCGTATCCTTCGGAGGAGTGTGATTCATCTGCCTGATAAAATTTATTGAATATAAGTTTTCTGGATTTTTCTGGAATTTCGCTTCCTGTATTAAAAATACTTACATAAAGAAAATCAACATTCTGATCAATCTGAACACCGATAGTTTCATTTTCTGGTGCGTATTTTATTGCATTATCAAGAAGATTAATCCAAACTTCTTTTAGTAAATCTTCATTACCAAAAATGTAATATTCGTCAAAATCAATTTGCAAATCAAGATTTTTTTTAGACCAGCCTGGTTCCAGTAAAAGAATGCTGTTTCTGATCTGCTCTGAAACATTAAATTTTGCTATATTTGGAAGAATTTCCTGATTTTCAATTTTCATTAAATTTAAAAGCTTTGTAGCCATGGAGGCCAGCCGGTTTGATTCCTCTTCAATGATGTTTATGTATTCTTGTTGTTCATTTTCATTGAGATTTCCATTTTTTAAAAGTTTTGCAAATCCTGCAATTGAAACGATTGGGGTTTTAAATTCATGGGATAGATTGTTTATAAAATCTCGATTTAACATTTCTGAATGACGTAATTCATGGGTCATTTTATTAAAGCTGTCTGTTAATCCCATTGCTGTAAAAATTTTTCCCATAGGACTTCTGAAAGAAAGCTTGATGTCATAATTTCCTTTGGAAAGCTGGTTCATTGCATGGATGAATTTACTTACAGGGTGAAAAATCAATCTGTTTATCCAAAAAGATGTTATGTATCCTAAAATTACACTTACAATTAAAAGAAATATAAACAGGGAAGTTTTTTTAATTTCAAAGGTGATAACTATTAATCCTGTTCTTACCAAAAGAAGATATATAATTACAGCTATTAAAAGCATTGTCGCAAAAACAATTGCTGTATTTATAAAAGTTAATGAAAGAAAATCCTGACGCTGCTGTTTAGTTTTCAATTTTTTTTACCGCCTTGTAGCCAAGTCCTCTTACCGATTCAATCTTAAACTCGTCCCAGGTTTCAAAATGTTTACGCAATTTTCCAATATGTACAGTTAAAGTTTCCCAGCCAGAATCTGAATCCATTCCCCAGATTTCATCCATTAATTGAATTCTTGTAAAGATTTTTCCCGGAAAGGAGAGCAGTTTGTATAAAAGCAGAAATTCTTTTTGTGGTAATTCTATAACTTCATTTCCTCTTGTTACTGTAAGAGAATCGTAATCAATAACTACATCATCAATGACAATTTTTCTATCATTTACTATTTTTGCTCTTCGTAACAGTGCCTTGATTCTCAGAAGCATTTCCTGTTCATCTACAGGTTTTGTCATATAATCATCTATGCCCACATTAAATCCTTTGTGTTTGTCAGCGGGGAGTTGTTTTGCAGAAACCATTAGAATAGGAAGATTGTTATTATGTGTTCTTAATATTTCTGTAAATTCATAGCCGTTCATCTTTGGCATCATAATGTCAACAATGGCTAAGTCTATATGTTCTTTTTCCATAACTTCTAAAGCGTTTTCACCGTTTTCTGCAGTTAGTACAGTATATTTTTCTGTTTCTAGGATTACTTTAAAAAGTCTGCGTGTATTTTTATCATCATCAACAACAAGAATTGTAAACATAAGAACATTATATTCCAAATTATTAATTTTGTAATCAGTTCTATTTATTTTAAACAGGGCTTCCGCATTATAAACGCTTTTCCGTAATGTTGGCGCGAAGGAGCGGGGTGTGGTTCAAAAACACTCTTTTTGTGGCTGCTGCGAAGCAGCAGTTCAATAGTTTCTATACCACAAAAAGCGTGTAGCGCATTATTGCGCGGTTTTGAATCACGAAACCGTGACTGGGAGCCAAAAATTCGGATTTTTGTTT
>JALEPQ010000173.1 GCA_022768685.1 Spirochaetia bacterium | reverse complement strand
TTTTTGTGGCTGCTGCGAAGCGGCAGTTCAATAGTTTCTATACCACAAAAAGCGTGTAGCGCATTATTGCGCGGTTTTGAATCACGCAACCGTGACTGGGAGCCAAAAAATCGGATTTTTGTTTATAATGCGTTTGCCCTGAGTATAAAATGTAAAGAACTTTTTTTTATATTTAAAAAATGTTAAAATAAGAATCATGACTACAAAAAAAGTATACCTTGGTGGAAAGGGAATAACTAAACGTATTTCTATTGGTGGTGATTCACCTGTTTCTTTACAGACAATGTGGAAGGATTCTATAAATGATCTTTCATATAATTCAGAAAAATTAGACAGTATTCTTAGACAGATAAATGATTTGTCATTGTTAGGATGTGATATAATCAGATTTGCTGTACCTGATGTGGAAAGTGCAGTTGGACTTAGTCTGATAGCAGAGAGAACAAGTATGCCTCTTGTTGCAGATATTCACTTTGATTATAAACTGGCTTTGGAATGTTTAAAAGGTAATGTTGCTGCAATAAGAATAAATCCAGGTAATATAGGATCAATTGAAAAAACTCAAACAGTTGTAGAAGCCTGCAAAGATAATGGTGTTGCTATTCGTATTGGTATTAATTCAGGAAGTTTGCCTAAAGATTTACAGGAAAAAATTGCTTTACATGAAATTACAAGAGCTGAAGGTCTTTGTGAAACAGCAGTAAGAGAAGCTGAAATTTTTGAAAAATTAAATTTTGATCAATATGTAGTAAGTATGAAATCTTCTGATGTTCAAGAGACTATAGATTGTAATCAGTTTTATTCGCAAAAATTTAATAACCCCTTACATTTAGGTGTTACAGAAGCTGGTCCTCTTATTGGTGGAATTGTAAAATCTTCTATTGCATTTTCTACACTATTAAAACAGGGAATTGGAGATACTATTAGAGTCAGTTTATCATCCTCTCCTGAAAATGAAGTTATTGCAGGTCTTAGTATTTTAAAAGAATGTGATAAACGAAAAGGTGGAGTTACTTTAATAAGTTGTCCTAGATGCGGACGTATTGGATTTGATGTTCATAGCTTTGTAGACCGCTGGCAGAATAAACTTTTAGCTATGAATAAAGACATTACTGTTGCAATTATGGGATGTATAGTAAATGGTCCTGGTGAAGGAAAACATGCTGATATTGGTGTAGCTGGAGCCGCAGATAAAGTTATTATTTTTAAAAAAGGTCAAATTGTGCGAACAATAAAACCAGAAGATGCCGATAAAGTATTTGAGGAAGAATTAAATTCTCTTTTATAAGATATGAAAAAATTAATAAGTTTGATTTTATGTGCCGTTTTTTCTACAGTATTATTTGCTGCAACAAATAATATAAATGAAGGAAGTTTAAAAGCTTATAGGACTGCAAAAAGTTACTATGAGAATCAGGAATATGGTCGTGCATTAAAAAATGCTGAAGATGCAATTTTGTTTAGAAGGCAACAAGCTGAATATGAAATAAAAGTATTAACATCAGCATTATCCCCAAGAAGAGTTCAGTTAGCTGGTGATAATATTTATGATATCTTAAAAGTCTTAAACACTCGCGGTGAAAAAGAGGCTATATCAATTATTAATTTATATATAAATAAAAAAGGTATTGATTTCTTTAATAATTCAATAAAGCAATTATTAGATTATATTAATGATACAAAATCTTATCCTGAAGCCCAAAAACTAATCGGAGATATTTATAGACTTGAAGGAGAATATGATTTTGCAGAGTCTTATTATTTAATGGCATTGGATAATAAGGAAGTTCTTGATATTCCTGATGAACAGTATGAAATTTTATATACACTTGCTGAAATAAGTAAATTTCAACAAAAGTATGATGAAATGGAAATCCGATTATTAAATATTCTTACAGAAGATTCCTTTTACAAAGATAATGGTCTTTTTTATTCTATGATGAATACTATAAAAGGAAATAAACAGGGAGCAATGGAGAAATATTTTCTGTTGTATAGGGCAAATTCATATTATTGTTTGTCTGCCTATAATCAACTTGCCCTGTATTATGAATCCATAGGTGAAAAGGAAAAAGCATTAAATTTTTCTGCTCTATCTGTTATTACCAGTTTTTCAAAAATCATCAATATTCTGGAAAGAAGAAATGCTGATTATAATTACACAGGAATAGAATCTTTTTTTAATGAAGTAGTGATGTATGATGATATTATGCAGTGGTCCTATGAAAATAATTTCTGGCAAAACTTTAATAATCTTGCAAGGATTACTGCAGAACAAGGATATTATAATTTTTCAAAAGAATTGCTTTTAGTCCTTGTTGAAAAATCTCCTGATGTGTACTGGCAGAAAGATGCTGTTTTACAGTTGAGTAAAATCAAATAAAGATGATAGAAATAAATTTCAAAAATCAAAATTTTGGTTTTGGACAGGGCAAACGCATTATAAACGCTTTTCCGTAATGTTGGTGCGAAGGAGCGGGGCGTGATTCAAAAACACTCTTTTTGTGGCTGCTGCGAAGCGGCAGTTTAATAGTTTCTATACCACAAAAAGCGTGTAGCGCATTATTGCGCGGTTTTGAATCACGCAACCGTGACTGGGAGCCAAAAAATCGGATTTTTGTTTATAATGCGTTTGCCCT
>JALEPQ010000172.1 GCA_022768685.1 Spirochaetia bacterium | reverse complement strand
TTTTTGTGGCTGCTGCGAAGCGGCAGTTCAATAGTTTCTATACCACAAAAAGCGTGTAGCGCATTATTGCGCGGTTTTGAATCACGCAACCGTGACTGGGAGCCAAAAAATCGGATTTTTGTTTATAATGCGTTTGCCCTGCCATTACATAGTAACAATCTTTGTTTTATGCTATTATGTTTTTATGGCTAAAACATTTGATGATAAGAAAATTATTTACACTATGGATCGAGTTTCGCGATCATACGGAACAAAAGTTGTTTTAAAAGATATCAGTATTTCATATTATTATGGAGCTAAAATTGGAGTTATAGGTCCAAACGGATCTGGTAAATCAAGTTTATTTAAGATTTTAGCTGGAATTGATAAAGACTTTGCTGGAGAAACTTCTCTTGCACCTGGTTATTCAATAGGTTATTTGGAACAGGAACCTGAACTTGAACCTGGAAAAACAGTTCTTGAAGTTGTAAAAGAAGGTGTTAAGCCAATCACAGATCTTCTTGCAGAATTTGATCAGATAAATGAAGCATTTGGTGACCCTGATGCTGATTTTGATAAACTATGTGCACGTCAGGGTGAAATTCAGGAAAAACTTGATGCTTGTGATGCATGGAATCTGGATAATAATCTTGAACTTGCAATGGAAGCTCTTCGTTGTCCACCAGCAGATCAGGTTGTTGATGTACTTTCCGGTGGTGAACGCCGTCGTGTTGCTTTGTGTCGTTTACTTTTGCAGAAACCTGATATTCTTCTCCTTGATGAACCTACAAACCATCTTGATGCAGAAACTGTTGCATGGCTTGAAAATCATTTACATCAGTATCCAGGTACAGTTATTGCCATTACACATGACCGTTACTTCCTTGATGATGTAGCAGGCTGGATTCTTGAACTTGACCGTGGAGAGGGTTATCCATTTAAGGGAAATTATTCTTCATGGCTTGAGCAGAAAAATGCCAGAATGGCTCAGGAATCTAAAAATGAATCTTTACGTCAGAAAGAAATTCAGCGGGAATTGGAATGGATTCACATGGGAGCTAAAGGTCGCCAGGCAAAACATAAGGAACATATTACACGTTATAATGAACTTATGTCTCAGGAATCTAAAAAGCAGCTTAAGGATACACAGATTTCTATTCCTGCAGGTCCACGTTTAGGTGGTCAGGTAATTGATTTTGAAGGTCTCACAAAATCATTTGGTGATAAACTCTTATTTGAAAATTTGAATGTTCATATTCCAGCAGGAGCAATTGTTGGTATAGTTGGTCCTAACGGTGCTGGTAAAACAACATTGTTCAAAATGATTGTAGATGCTGCAGGTCTTGAAGGTGGAGAAAAACCAGATGCTGGCGAAATTAAAATCGGTAAGACTGTAAAACTTGTATATGTAGATCAGATGCGTACCGGGCTTGATCCAAACAAAACAGTTTATGAAACTCTTGGTGGTGGCGGTGATCTGGTAAAACTTGGTGCTGTTGATGAAAAAGGACGTGCCCTTGAGGGTGGTGTTCGTGAGGTAAATGCACATGCTTATTGTGGATGGTTCAACTTTGCCGGGCCAGATCAGAATAAAAAGGTAGGTGTACTTTCTGGTGGTGAAAAGAACCGTCTGAATTTAGGTATGATGCTTAAAGAAAGCGGAAATGTACTTTTATTCGATGAACCAACAAACGATCTTGATGTTCAGACTGTACGTGCTTTAGAAGAAGCTTTGGAAGACTTTGCTGGTTGTGCAATGGTTGTAAGCCATGACCGCTGGTTCCTTGACCGTATCTGTACTCATATTCTTGCATTTGAAAATAATTCAGAAGTACGCTTTTTTGAAGGTAACTGGTCTGAATATGCAGAATGGAAGAAAGAACAGTTTGGAGAAGAAGCTGGAGTTCCAAAACGCACAGTTTATAGAAAACTATCTCGTTAGTTAAAAAAACGGCCTTCATTTTTGAAGTGTACCCCTAAAGTTGGACACTTTAACCAGGCTGATTTTAAGGACTGATTCCTGAATTGTAAAGGGGTCAGTCCTTTTAATTTATGAAGAATTTGCAAGGAAGAGTGAATTTCGACTTTATTCATACCTTATCTGCCGGAACAATCTTTCTGCTTTGTTTTTTTGTTTTGTTAAAACCAAGTATTCGCATTATTATTAGATATATGCAAGTATTAATACAGCCATATGGCAAATCTGAGATTTCTCTATCATTTCCGTCTGGTTTTACAGAACCTGTATTAAATGCTGTCCGAAGGCTTCCCAACCGCAGGTACGACCCCTCACAAAGAATTTGGATTATACCGGATAGTCAGGAATGTATGGATTCGCTCTTACAGAATCTTTACTTAACGGGGCTTTTCACTTATGAGAATGCTAATGAAAATCAGAATTATCCGAAAAATACAAACGACGAATTAATTATTGATTATGTTCAAAAAGAAACAAAAAAACTTGAAGAAG
>JALEPQ010000171.1 GCA_022768685.1 Spirochaetia bacterium | reverse complement strand
TTTTTGTGGCTGCTGCGAAGCGGCAGTTTAATAGTTTCTATACCACAAAAAGCGTGTAGCGCATTATTGCGCGGTTTTGAATCACGCAACCGTGACTGGGAGCCAAAAAATCGGATATTTGTTTATAATGTGTTTGCCCTGTGAGTTGATAGGTTTCTTTTTTACTTTTATAATTACATTTATGAAAATCGTAATTGTTGGTGCAGGCTTTACTGGAGTTCAG
Source organism: Spirochaetia bacterium (assembly GCA_022768685.1). Classification (GTDB taxonomy): domain Bacteria; phylum Spirochaetota; class Spirochaetia; order Treponematales; family Treponemataceae; genus Treponema_D. The sequence goes on along the minus strand of JALEPQ010000171.1, from coordinate 8,832 downwards.
TTGGCAAAGTGCCTTATAAACGAAAAAAATCAGGTTGTAATTATTGATAATGATGAAGATACAATTCGTCATGCAAATAATCAGCTGGATTGTACAAGTATTTGTTCAGATGGTAATAATCTGGAAATTCTTGAAAGTGCAGGTATTGCAAAAGCGGATGCACTTGTTTGTGTAACTGAGTCTGATGAAGTAAACATGATTACATGTTCTTTGGTAGATGCTGTTTATCCAGATATTTTGAAAATAGCACGTGTAAGAAATTATGCATATTATATTAATACTGCCAAAGCTGAAAAAAAACATGCTAATGATTTTGGTGGAAAACATCGTCCACTTTACGGAATAAACTACATGATTCATCCGGACGTAGAAGCTGCAAATGCAATTGTCCGTGCTGTAGAAAATGGCGCTATAGGTAGTGTAATTACATTTGGAAATTCCGAACTGGAAATTACAAGGATGTCTGTTGAAGCAGGTAGTGTTTTTGATGGTATTACCTTAAAAGATATTCGTACTAAAACTGATATAAAATTCCTTGTTACTTATGTAGAAAAGGAAAATGAAACTTCTCTAGCTAGGGGTGATACTACTATTAATGCTGGAGATACATTAGGTGTTCTTATTTCCAAAAATGATGTTCCTGAAGTTCTTAAACTTTGCGGAGCAGAACAAAATGTAATGCGAAAGGTAGCTTTAGTTGGTGCAGGAAGAATTGGAACTATTGTTGCAGAAAAGCTTTTGCCTTCCAGAACTTCTGGTATTTCAAAGTTTTTTTTGAATTTTTCAACAAAGCATTCCCAGGATTTTGTTATTATTGATTCAAATGATGAGCTTACAAAAGCTGCATCTGAAAAATTTCCTGATGCCCGTGTAATGTGTGCAGATGCAAGTGATGAAAACTTTTTGCGGGAAGAAGGAATTACAAATTTTGACCTGGCTATTTGTGTAACTCACAATCACGAAATGAATATGGTTCTTGCTGCTTATCTGGAATCTTTGGGTGTAAAACAGTCTGTAAGCCTGGTTTCTAGTGCTGCATTTGCTACTATTGCAGAAAAAATTGGAGTTGATGTACCAATTCCATTGCGGGATTCAATTGTAGATTCTATTATGAGTCATTTGAGGGGTAAATCTGTAAAAGAGATTCATACGGTTTCCAATGGAAAACTTCAGATAGTGGAATGTGAAATTACCAGTGGTTCTATGGTTGTAGGTAAATCTTTAAGGGAAATTTCTAATCCTGGTACATTCCTTGTGCTTATGACAAAGCAGGCTGCCATGGATAATTATAAAATTGCAGATGGTAATACACGTCTTTATTCAGGAGATCAAGTAGTTTTGATTTCTGAAGCAGAGAATACAAAAAAAGTTCTTTCTTATTTTGCAGGAAATACAGAGTAGAAAAGGTTCTGATTTATGTTTATTCTTTCTTTTGTAAAAATAATTTCTATTCTTTTAAGTATTGTTGGAGTAACTTTTTTATTTCCAATAGGAGTTGCTGTTGCTTACGGTGAAACTCATGTAATTCTTCCTTTTTTAGTTCCTACCGTTGTAAGTGTTGTTACAATGCTGGCTGTAAATCTTCCTACCAGGAAATACAAAATCCGTATGTCTATAAAGCAGACTTTTATAATTGTAGCAGCAGCCTGGGTTTGTATCAGCATAATGGGAGCAATTCCTCTTTATTTTAGTGGTGCTTTTCCACGTTTTGTTGATGCCCTTTTTGAAAGTGTAAGTGGATTTTCTACAACTGGTGCTACAGTTTGTACAGATGTGGAAGTTTTACCAAGATCAATTAACTTAGGGCGATGTTTATATCACTGGATTGGTGGTATGGGAATTGTAACTTTAACTGTTGCTCTTATGCCTCTTCTTGGAGTTGGTGGTTTTCAATTAATAAAGGCAGAAACTACAGGACCAGAAAAAGGAAAGGTTACTGCTAGAATTACAACTACGGCAAAAATTCTATGGCTGATTTATATTGGAATGACTGTTGTAGAGACAATTCTCCTTATGATTTTTGGTATGGATTTTGTAGATGCGGTAACTCATGCATTTTCAACGGTAGGAACAGGTGGTTTTTCTTCCAAAAATGACAGTATAGGTGCTTATAATTCACTTCAAATTGATATTACAGTTACAGTTTTTATGTTTTTGTGTGGAATCAACTTCAGTCTGTTCTTCTACCTTATTACAAAAAAGTTTTCTGATATCAGAGAAAATACAGAATTTAAGGTTTATGTTGGAATTGTAGTTGTAATTGTTTTAGCTGTCAGTTTTTGTTTACTTTCACAAAATAAACATTTTGGGCAGAATCTTCACACTGCAGCTTTTCATGTAGTTTCAGCCATTACTACTACCGGCTTTTCAATTGGCGATTTTACAATATGGCCTTATTCGGCACAGTTCCTTTTATTCCTTTTGTTTTTTATTGGTGGATGTTCTGGTTCCACTGGTGGAGGCATAAAAGTTGTACGATGGGTAATTCTTTTTAAACAGATTAATAATGAAACAAAAAGAATGCTTCATCCACATGGAGTTTTTTCAATCCGCTTAAATAATAGAGTAGGGCGTAAAGATATTGTTTTTAATGTAACTGCCTTTATTGCTCTTTATCTGTTTTTTGTAGGCCTTACAACATTTATAGGATGTTTAGGAAATCTTGATATTTTCAGTTCTTTTTCTGGAGCTCTTTCAGTGGTTGGAAATATTGGTCTTGCGTATGGAAGTTTAGGTCCAGGCGGCGGTTTTGCAAATATTCCTGATTTTGTAAAAATCTGGTACAGTTTCGCAATGTTAGCCGGACGTCTGGAACTTTACACTATGATTATTTATTTTATGCCTAGTTACTGGAAGAAATAGTTCTTAGCACTTTTTCTGTTTTTTCTATTATTAAAGGAAAATGATCTTTGGTCAGCATAGCAACTTCTCCATCGCATTGAAGAAGAATAGGCTGATCATAAGAAATACGCAACTTTTCTCCGGATTTTAAATAGGCCAGATCAGTTCCAGCAAAAGAACCGTCAATGAACTGAGAATTGTCTCGAATCAACCTTAAAAGCTTTACTTTTGGAGCGTAGCAGATATTATCATTTGTAGGTAAAACTTTGTGTCCACCACCATACATTCTGTGGCCAGAAGCACCAAAAGCAATAAGAGTGATTGGACAAGTAATTTCATCGGTTTTAGTACCATTTTTATCAAAAAATTCCATTGTTGCAGTGCCTGTTTTAAAATCCTTGTCATAAACAAGTCCACTTAAAGGAACGCAGATATGGTAAAAATTTCCTGGAATTTTTTGTTTGACTGTATTTGTCATGTAAACAACGTAAGCATCTAAACCTATGCTGGCAATATTAAAAGCGAACCATGGAGCTTGTGGATTTTCCGGATTATATTTTTTAGGATTTTTTCCGCAAGCTTTAATCTGTTCTTCTGCAGGTGCATTTTCCGGGTAAACTTTTATGGCACAAGAATTTGTGAATGTAAGCTGTCCTTTTAACAGTTCAATAGTTTCTTCAATTTTATGACCATCTGTACCGTCATTTCCAGTTCCTAGCGGAAGTCTTAAAATGGTAATTTGATTTTTTATTACATCAGCTTTTAACTGGTTTATTTGAGATTCTTTATATAGAGTTGTCTGAACTTCCAGTGAAGTTCCGTCCCCTCCGGCAGAAATTAAAACACATTCAGTGTCAGGTGAATTTGATGCAATTAACTCTGTTATTACAGCCTGAGTTAATTCCTTTGTATGACCTGCATATTCAGTAATAAAAAGTTTTGAAGAAATTGATTTTACACAAACTGGAAAATCAGAAAGATTTTTTTCTTCACGATTAAATACTCGTTTATAATGTTCAGATTTAACTTTGTTAGTAAAACAACCAGAAACTTGATTTGCGATGAAAAAAAGGCGGACATTCTTTCCTGCCCATAATTTATTTCTACTGATAAGGGCAGTAATACAACTCACAATATCATCAGGTGTTAAAAGATTATTGCTCATAGAAAAATCATACTGAAAAAAATAAAAAAGTCAAATTGAACAGATAAATTGAGATGCAATTATATAAAAAGTGATTTAGAATAGTTGTAATGAACGAATTTGAAGAGCAACTAGAGTTAGACCGCATAAAAATAAAGAATGCAGTTCGTTACCAATTGCCAATAGAAATTACATCTTATACATTGCCTCGTAATATGGAAATCTACATCAGAAAAATTCTGGAAATCTTTCTGGAAGAATGTAGACAGGAACACATGTATGAGTGTTTAAATTTCTGTTTAGGGGAACTTTTAACAAATTCAAAAAAAGCAAACACAAAGCGAGTTTATTTTGCCGAAAGAAAGCTGGACATCAACAATAAAGAAGACTATGAACTTGGTATGGAAAACTTTAAAGTTGATACAATTACAAATATAGATCACTATCTGGAATTGCAGAAAAAGTCAGGCCTATATATAAAGCTGGTTTTACAGAATAAAGGGGATCAAATAAAGGTTGAAATAAGCAATAATGCAACAATGACTGTTTTTGAAAAGGAACGTGTTCAGAAAAAACTTGATAGTGTTCATCAGTTTGATGACATGCAGGAAGTTTTTAAAAATGTTCTTGATCAGTCGGAAGGTGCTGGTTTAGGTATTATTATTATTGTTTTAATGCTAAAAAAAATAGGGCTCTCAAAAGAAAATTTTCAGGTTTTAAGTGAAGAGGGGCTTACTACTACAAAAATTATTTTGCCATGTAATAAAAGGGTTTTTGCAGGAAATGAAATCCTTACTTATGAATTTGTAACAATGCAGGATAAAATTCCAGTTCTAGGAAGTGAACTGAAAAAAATAAATACTGTGTTTACAACTGAATCTTATAGTCTTTTGGATCTGAAAAAAATAATTGAAAAAGATCCTATGCTGACCTTAATTCTGTTAAAAAGATCTGTGAAAAAAAATGCTGCTGAAATTGATCTGGAAAAAGTTCTAACTATGTTTGAAAAAAATGAACTTGAAGATATTTTCAGCGCAGCTAATCCGGATTTTGAAGTAGTAGAAGAAACTGAAAAACTTTTAAAGATTCACGATTCTTCGCAGAAGGCTGCATATTTTGCTTATAATTTATGCAGAAATTTCCAGAGTGAGGAATGCATGGTTACTCCAAAAGAAATGTATACTCTGGCTTTAATTTCTGATATGGGACACATTTTCCTTGAATGTTCTAGTGATGATCAGACTAAGTATGTTCAGGATTTGAGCGGTGAATTTGAAGAAGCAGATAAAATTGTAGATATGTTTTATTCAGGCAGTTGTGATTCCAGAATTGCCATGATTTATTCAAAAAAAATAGGTTTAAAGGATGATTATGCAGGAATTCTTGGATGTTGGAATAATCTGGAATTGGCAAATAAAAAAATAATTTATACCTGTAAACTTTTATACCTTGCACAAATGCTTACAGGTTATGGTGAAAAACAGCTGGATTTTTATCAGATTGATAAAGAAATTTTAGGCAGTTTTGGTATAAATTCTGAATACCAGTTTTCTGACTTACTTGAAAAACTTAATTCTGGTTTTGCTGATTAAGACTTTCTACCCATTTTTCCATCAAAATTCCAAAAGCAACTCCCACATTTAATGAAGCTTTTAAACCTTTCATAGGAATAGAAACCCTTCCGTAAGTTGCTTTTGCCAGAGCTTCCGGACTTACGCCTAATTCTTCAGAACCGATGATACAGATTCCTTGTTTAGGAAATTTGAATTCAGTAATATCTGTACCGCCAGTTTCCAGTGTAAAAACAGGCAAATCATCTGGAAGTTCATCCAGGGAACATCTGGTATAACCTAATGTTTCTATACACCCCATTCCGCTTCTTACTGCACGATTTTGTTCAGGATCTGTACAGAAAGGAGAAATGTAAACTTTTTCTGCCCCAAGGCCTTCTGCTGTTCGGAAAATAGAGCCCAAATTGAATGGAGATCTGATATCTTCTGCATAAACACAAACACCTGGAAAGAAATCTCTTTGTTTTACAGTACCGTCTTCATCTACTGGAGAAGCGTGTGGTGCAATTACAAGATCCCATTCTGCAGGAAAAGTTCCAATCAGAGTTAATAAATGATTTCTTGCAGCATTACATAATCTTAGTTCATCAAAAGGATTAGCCTTTAATAATTTTTCAATTTCAGTTTTTGCTTCTTCAGAAAGTTTTGAATCCCGTAAAAAAACTTCTGTAATCTTTTTTACATATTCTGAGCGAGGTAAATCTTTAAAAGAATATTCTGTGCCTTTTTCGGCAATTCCCTGAATATCGCGTTCAAGGGCTCCATAAGTGAGTGCTAGTTTTCGGCGTTTTTGTCCGCCTTCCAACTGAAATAATTTTCCTGGTTCAATCATTAGAATGCAGCCTTTACAAAATCAAATAAATCATCAGAAGTCATGCTTCTTGGAAGATTATTCATAATATCAAATTTGGCAACATCTTCAATAGCAAGAGAAAGTTGCTCAATAGTAAGTTTTAAATCTTTTAATCTGGCAGGCAGATTTTCTTTTGCCATTAATTCTCTTATAAAATCAACGAAAATTCTACATGATTCTTCCTGTTCAGTTTCTGCATCACAGATTCCCATTATTTTTGCAATTTTATCAATTTCTGCAGCCTTAAATTTAGAAACATATTCTATAAAGTAAGGAAGTAGAATAGAACTTATAAGTGATTTATTAATATTGTATCTTGTATAAATTGAAAGACTTAATAAAGAAATCATTCCTAAAGAAGCAGATGATGTAGCCATGGAAACAAGACATCCTGCCTGAGAAAGCAAAACTTCTTCTGGTGTTGTAGAACTGTGTTCCATATTTTCTGTCATTGTATATGAAAGTAATTCCAAACCTTTTTCAGCAAACATGTCACTGAAGAAATTTGCTTTTTGAGAAAGGTAGGCTTCCAGTCCCATATTTAAAGCTTCTAAAGATAAAGTTATTTTTTGATTATCTGTTAAAGAAAGCATTAAATTTGGATCAATAAGTAAAAGTTTACAAACTGTATAAGGAATTTTGATTATTTTAAGTTGACGGCTTCTTGCATCCATTACAGGAACTTCTCTTGTAAAAATATAAGGAGTTCTATATGTGGTTGGAATACAAAGACATGGTATAGGTTCTTTTGTTACAGCTGCTCCATCTATCAAAGTGTATAAATCTTGAGTTTCATTGTAGTATGCAGCAACTGTTCGCCCTATGTTCATGGCTTTTTCGCCACCGGTACAAATAATTCCCTGTACGTGGCCTTCACGAGCAAGTTTTAATGCACGTTCTATATTTTTAGAGGATGAACCTTCAGATAAGTCTGAAAACACAAAAAAATCAATGTTACGGTCTCTTAAAGGCTGCAGTATTTTTTCTGATAGTTTTAGTTCATTTAAAACAGGATCCATTATGATCATGAATCTAGTTCCCCAATCCTGGGAATACTGGCCTAATCTGTTAATGGTAAATGGCCCCAGAATAATATTTGGATTAATACGAAAAATAAAATCACTCATTTAAAAAGAGCCTCCTGGCTCAGAAATTAGTTATTAGCAAAAAAAAAGACGGAATGTAAATATTCCGTCTTGTTGTTCCAATTGAATCTGATGATTAAAGACCAAGAGCAGATAAGAATTTGTCTGCCGCAGAATTAAGTACAGCATCGTTTAAGTAGTTAGGATCTTTAATCTTTTCTTTTACTTCTGCAATACGATCAGCTCTTACATCAGGTGTTTCTTTTGCAACTTTTTCCATGTAGTATACTTCAGCCATTTCTTTAGCTTCAGCTGAAACTGAAATTGAATCAGATTCACTTACACTAACTTTTGAAGTATTACTTGTTTTGCGGAGATCTTGAACATTGTTCAAAGGATTAATACTGTTTACATTGTTTATCATCATAACGTCCTACCCCTCTACCTGTTAATTATCGGCAGATTCATCAGAATTCTTTATATTTTTTACACCCGAAATAAAGACGGCAAACTCACCCTTAACAGACTGTCGTGAAGAATAATCTTCCAGAAGTTCCTGTGCAGTTCCGCTGGTAATTTCTTCATGAAGTTTTGTTAATTCCCTACCAACTACAATGCGGCGGTTACTTTCAATATCGGCAATATCTGTCAGAAGCTTAACAATTCTGAACGGACTTTCGTAAATAACTACTGCATTTCCTGTTTCCATTAATTCTCTTAAACGGCTTCTTCTTTTACCTGGTTTTACAGAAAGAAATCCTTCAAAAATTAATGTTTTTCCACCAGAGCCGGCAACACTCACCAAAGTAGCAAAGGCTGCAGGACCTGGAATAGGCACTACGTTAAAACCTGCATCACGAACAATATCAACAAGAACTTCACCAGGATCACTAACACCTGGAGTTCCAGCATCACTTGCATAGGCCACATCATGACCTTCTTCAAGCAGTTTAACTATTTTTTCACCGGCATACTGTTCATTCTGGGCTCTGCAGGAAATTAAAGGCTTTTTAATTTCAAAGTGATTCAAAAGCTGTAAAGTGTGACGGGTATCTTCTGCCGCAATGTAATCAACATTTTTTAGTGTTTCTACAGCGCGGTAAGTAATGTCACCTAAATTTCCAATAGGAGTTCCAACAACGTAAAGTACTGCCATTGCTTAATTATAATTTAGAACAATAAGTTTGGCAATCATCATCAGGGCAAACGCATTATAAACAAATATCCGATTTTTTGGCTCCCAGTCACGGTTGCGTGATTCAAAACCGCGCAATAATGCGCTACACGCTTTTTGTGGTATAGAAACTATTGAACTGCCGCTTCGCAGCAGCCACAAAA
>JALEPQ010000162.1 GCA_022768685.1 Spirochaetia bacterium | reverse complement strand
TTTTTGTGGCTGCTACGAAGCGGCAGTTCAATAGTTTCTATACCACAAAAAGCGTGTAGCGCATTATTGCGCGGTTTTGAATCACGCAACCGTGACTGGGAGCCAAAAAATCGGATTTTTGTTTATAATGCGTTTGCCCTGTAAGTAAAATTTCTCCTCGTTGTATAACAATTCTTTTTTCTATATAATAATTATTCACCTTAATTGAATATAATTTTTTAAGAGGAAAATATATGTCAGAAGAAAAAGAAGTTCGTGTACGTTATGCTCCATCTCCTACTGGAATGCAGCATATTGGTGGTGTTCGCACTGCTTTGTTTAATTACCTTTATGCACGTTCAAAAGGCGGAAAATTTATTCTTCGTTTGGAAGATACAGACCGTACTCGTTATGATGAAAAATATGTTCAGAACCTTTACGACACAATGGCCTGGTTAGGTATTGACTGGGATGAAGGTGGAGACAAAGGCGGAGAATATGGTCCTTATGTTCAGAGTGAACGTTTTGAACTTTACAAAGAATATGCCCATAAACTTCTGGAAAACGGAGAAGCTTACTACTGTTTCTGTGATGCTGAACGTCTTGACCGCATCCGTAAAATTCAGACTGAAAATAAAATGGCTCCTGGTTATGACCGTAACTGCCGTCATCTTACTCCAGAAGAAGTAAAAGCTAATCTTGATGCAGGAAAACCTTATGTAATTCGTCTTAAGGTTCCAATGGAAGGCGAAACAAAATTTTCTGACCACATTCTTGGTGACATTGTATGGAAAAATGAAGATATTTCTCCTGATCCTGTTTTGCTTAAATCTGATGGATTCCCAACATACCACTTAGCTAACATTGTTGATGACCACATGATGAAAATTTCTCATGTAATGCGTGCTCAGGAATGGATTCCTTCTACTCCTCTTCACGTTCAGATGTACAAATCTTTTGGTTGGGAACATCCTGAATTCTGTCACTTGCCAATGGTAAACGGATCTGATGGTAAAAAACTTTCTAAACGTCACGGTTCAACTTCTGTAAATGAATTCCGTGCCCGTGGTTATCTGCCTCAGGCTATTGTGAATTACGTTGCTATGCTTGGTTGTTCTTATGTTGAAGGAAAAGAATTCTACACTTTGGAAGAACTGGCTCAGAACTTCAAACTTGAACACTTAAATAAAGCTCCAGCTGTTTTTGACTACAAGAAGCTTGAATACTACAACGGAAACTATATCCGTCAGATGAGTGCAGAAGAACTTTACAAATGGACTCTTCCATTTATTACTGGTACAGGTGATGCTACGCTGGAAATCAACCCTGAAAATCCACAGCCAAAGCCTAATGTTGGTCCTGAATTCTCTGGAGTTGCTCTTGGTGAAGATGGTCGTCCTTATTGTGTTGATAAATCTATGAACATGAGTACAGAAGATGTTGAAAGAACTCTTCTAGGTCTTATGCCTTTAATTCAGGAACGACTTAAGTTCTTAACTGAGGCAGCTGAAATGGTTCACTTTATGTTTACAGAACCTGCAGTTCCTCCTGCAGAACAGATTATTCCAAAGAAAATTGACCTTGCAAAAACTAAGGAAGTTCTTGAAGCTGCAAAAGATTTTGTACACCAGTGTTTCTCTTTAGATCACGAAGGTGCAGAAGCTCTTGCTAAAGCTAAAGCTGAAGAACTTGGAATTAAACTTGGTGACTTTATGATGCCAATTCGTATGGCTGTAACAGGAAGCCGTGTTTCTCCTCCATTGATTGGATCTATCTTAGTTCTTGGTGAAGAAAAATGTCTTGCCAGAATTGATCGTACTTTAGCTGCTCTTTAATTTTTTTTTACACAGTTAAAGAAAAGGATTGGGGAAATTTTTCTCAATCCTTTTTTTATTTTGTTTGAGTAAAATTCAATGTTATAATTTTTATTGTGCGTTTACTCAAAAATAATTTAATTTTTCTTTCAATATTAAGTATTTCTCTTTCTTTATTTTTTTCTTCATGTTCTTCAAATTCAAAGGATGCCCCGGAAATTAACCTTGAAAACAAAATGAGCTGGGCAGAAACAAATGTCTTTAGTACCCCGGAAGATGCAGAATCCCTTAATTTTATTCCCATTAAAAATGCTCATGACAGGAATTTCTGGCATACTGTAGGAAAAAAAGGAAAATATATCTGGATAAAAATTAATTTTACAATTCCAGAAGAACTTCAGAATCAAGATTTAGGATTTATTATTGAATATTTACATTTTGCAGAAAAAACCTGGATAAACGGACGTTTTGTAGGTCAATACGGAAGTTTTCCTCCCTATGAAAAAAGTGCTCTTTGGACAGCTCACCAATATGATCTTCCTACCGAAATTTTAAATTCTGATTCAGAAAATACTATTCTCATAAAAGTCTGGTGTCATGGTTTCAGTAAAATTTCTAAAAAAGTTTTTATTACCGATATAAACACAGCTACTTATAAAGCTAATTACATTACATATATGCACTCAAAAGTGTTTATCTTTTTTGAAGGTGGTATGTTTGCGGCTTTTTTACTTTTCTTTATTCTATATCTTGGCCGCCGTCAGGAAAGCAACTACATAGTTTTTGCACTTACAAATCTTTTTACTTTACAGCTTGGACAAATTCTTTTTGCCCAGGAAAGTCCATTTTACAATCTGAATTCAGTAAATTATCTGACCTACATAAAATATTTTGAATGTATATGTTTTATTTTTTCTCTATATTTTCTGCAGTCATTTGTAATCAGATATATTCACAACAAACCTAATATTATACTTACCATTATCAGACTTTTTATTTCACTAGGTTGTTCTGTCGCTGTTATCTGTGCACCTTCTTATAATGTCTTAATGGATATGAGTATTCCTATCATGATTATTCTGTTTCTGCAGACTCTTATTCCAATTACTTATCTGGTCAGTGCATTTATAAATCCCAATTACAAATCTAAAGCTATTATTATTACTATAGGTCTGACCCCATTTTTTATTTGTGTTCTTGCTGATTTTATTTTGCGTCTTGAAACTTTTGAAAGGGACATTCCTCCATTTCATTCGTTTTACGGCTGGCAGATGACTATTATTTTCTTTCTTATTGTTCTTACTGTCAGATTTAATAAAACTCTCTCAATGAATGAATATCTAAATAAGCATCTTTCTCTTGAGGTTGATAAAAAAACTGCAGCTTTAAAGGAATCTAAAAAAGAACTGGAAGAACAGCTTGATAAAAACAGTAAAGATTTGAAAATGGCATCTATTGTCCAGCAGAAATTCTTCCCTGCCCCTTCCAGAAATTTTATAGGCTGGAATTTATCTATTGCATATAATCCTTTGAATGAAGTTTCTGGAGATTTATATGACTATTACACAGTTGGAAATATTCTGCAAGGTTTTGCCATGTTTGATGTTTCTGGGCATGGAATTTCATCATCTCTGATTACAGTTCTTGCAAAAAATATTCTTTCGCAGATAATGAAGCAGAATCATTTTACAAACCAGAATTCTTCTATGATTTTAAAAACCTTCAATAAACAATTGAATGATGCAAAGGGTGCTGTAGACAACTATCTTACTGGTATTATCTGTACTGTAAAAAAATTGAGCATAGATGGTTCTTGTTCAATGCAATTATCAAACGCTGGTCATCCTCATCCAATTCTATACAATGCACAAAGTAATAAAATAAGTGAACTTCGTCCTGAAAAGGGCATAGAAAACTTTGGAGCAATAGGACTTTACGGTTCTAATATAAATTTCACTGATCTTGATTTTTCAATGAATACAGGAGATATTCTTGTAGTTTATACAGATGGTGTAACAGAGGCTTTAAATCAAAACGGAGAACAATTTGGCAAAGCAAGACTTATGGAAATAATCCAGCAGAATTACAACAAAACTTCATCTGAAATTCAAGAATGTGTTATGGATGAATTAATACGTTTTATTGGAACAAAGCAGCGAAATGATGATATAACAGTTTTTGTTCTAAAACGTGAAAAACCAGAAAACTTTATTGAAGATATAGGCTAAAAAAAAGCCAGCCTGACTAAAGTACATGAAGTGCACTTCAAAACAGACTGGCTTTTTTTTTAAGAATTAATATATGGCAATATTATTAAGCCTGTAATGCAGTTACTGCAACTGTTGCAACGATATCATCTACGTTACATCCACGGCTCAAGTCATTTAATGGTTTTGCAAATCCCTGGCAAATAGGACCAATAGCCATCCAGCCACCCATACGCTGACAGATTTTATATCCAATGTTTCCAGCATTAATGTTAGGGAAAATGAAAGTATTTGCATGACCTGCTACTTTTGAACCTGGAGCCTTTAATTCTCCAACTTCAGGAGCAACAGCAGCATCAAACTGGAATTCACCATCCAAAGTTAATTCTGGAGCTTTTTCCTGAGCTAATTTTGTAGCAGCCTGAACTTTTCCAACTGTATTTAATCCAGAAGCATCGTTTCCAGATCCTTTTGTTGAGAATGAAAGCATTGCAACACGAGGTTCAATTCCAGCAATTTTTTTTGCAGTATCAGCAGAAGCAATAGCAATATCAGAAAGCTGTTCTGCATCTGGATCAATATTGATAGCACAGTCTCCAAATACTGCAATACCTTCAGGAATATATGGATTTCCACCTTCTGGAGCAACCATAATAAAACAAGATGAAACTGTTTTAAATCCTGGAGCTGTTTTAATTACCTGCAAACCAGGACGTAATGTATTTGCTGTTGAATGACAAGCACCTGAAACAAATCCGTCTGCATCTCCAGCTTTTAATAATAATGCACCATACATTGTATGATCTTTAAGGATAGCAGCTTTTGCAGCAGCTACATCTGGATATTCTGCCTGACCTGTTTTTCTATTTACCTTACCTTCACGAGCTTTAAATAAAATTTCAGCATATTTTTCTGCATTTGGATCTTTAGCAGGATCAATAATTGTAACACCACTTAAATCAGCATCTGATCCACTTGCCTTAATATCTTCATCAGATCCAATAAGGATTATTTTTGCAATTCCATCTTTTACAATTTTGCTTGCAGCTTCAACAACACGTTTATCTTCACCTTCACAAAGAACGATTGTTTTGTTAGCAGACTTTGCTTTGTTTAATAATTCATCTAAAAATGCCATGATTTTACCTCTATAACACATAATAATACAAAGAACAAAAACTCTCAATTATAAATAAAAACTAGATGGAAAAACTTCCTTAATACCTTTTAATTTGTTATAATTACGAAAATTACTTAAATTTTGGGAGTAAAAGAAAATGTTAACTGGTCGTCATCTTATCCAACCTGATGATTTAACTGTTTCAGAAATTGAAGAAATTTGTTCTCTGGCTGAACAGATTATTGTTGATCCTAAATCATTTCAAGATGTGTGTCGCGGGAAAATTCTTGCGACACTTTTTTTTGAGCCAAGCACTAGAACTAGACTTTCTTTTGAAGCCGCAATGCTTAGATTGGGAGGTGCTGTAGAAGGTTTTTCTGATGCCGACAATACTTCAACAGTAAAAGGTGAAACTTTAGCTGATACAATCCGCGTAGTTTCTTCGTATGCAGATGTAATTGCAATGCGAACTCCAAAAGAAGGAGCTGCACTTTTAGCAAGTAAATACTCTGTATGTCCTATAATTAATGCTGGTGATGGCGGACATTATCATCCAACACAGACTTTAACTGACCTTGTAACAATCCGTCAGCTATTAGGTGGGCTTGAAAATCATACAATTGGTTTCTGTGGAGACTTAAAGTTTGGTAGAACAGTTCACTCTCTTGCAGAAGCTTTAAGACACTTTAAGGGCAATAAATTTATATTTATCAGTCCAAAAGAACTTTCCGTACCAGACTATCTGATTAAAAACGTTCTTGAACCAGCTGGTATAAAATATGAAATTGTAGAAAGCCTTGATGCAGTAATTGATCAGCTTGATGTCCTTTACATGACTCGCGTTCAAAAAGAAAGATTTTTTAACGAACAGGATTATATCCGATTAAAAGACAGCTATATCCTTGATTCAGAAAAAATGAAAATGGCAAAGAAAAACATGATTGTTCTTCATCCTCTTCCTCGTGTAAATGAAATTACACCTGAAGTTGATAATGACCCTCGTGCAGCTTACTTTAAGCAGGTTAAATACGGAATGTATGCCCGCATGGCTTTAATTGCAAAACTTACTGGCGCAATTTAATAATTCATAATTGCTGTTTGTAAAAAATTATTATTAAAGTTTGGGCAAAGCCCAAGAGGAATTATATGTTAAATGTAAATACTATAAAAAACGGATTAGTTATTGATCATATCAGAGCTGGTTCTGGCTGGGAACTTTATCAGTGGCTGGGTCTTTCAAAAGCACCTTTTACATCTTGTCTGATTCAGAATGTTCCATCAGAAAAAACAGGAAAAAAAGATATTATTAAAATTGATAATATCATCAATATTGATTATTCAGTTTTAGGATTTATTGATCCAAATATTTGTGTAAATGTAATTGAAAATGAAAAAATCGTTCGCAAAATCAATATGGAATTACCTGGAAAAGTACAGGGCGTTTTCAATTGTAAAAATCCTCGCTGTATTACTCAGACAGAACATTATGTAAAACCAACTTTTATTCTTGTAGACAAAGTAAAGGGTTTATACAGATGTGAATATTGTGACACTTTGTATGTTGCAGGTGAACAGCATAAATAATTTTTAATCCACAAAATTTAGTTCATGATTGAAAATAGATTGTCTTATTTTTATAATTAGGGCAATCTATTTTTTTTGGAGTCATAAATGAGTAAAACTTTTATTTTCAATGCTCGCCTTGTTGACGAAGATACAGATGCACCAGGTTCCATTCTTATTTCAGAAGGAAAAATTGAAAAAGTTTTTCTTGAAGAATGTACCACACTGGAAAAAGCTAAAAAACTTTCTTCAGCTGAAAACTACATTGATGCAAAAGAACTTACTCTTACTCCGGCATTTATTGATATGCATGTTCACTTAAGATATCCAGGACAAACTCAAAAAGAAGATTTGAATTCCGGATTGCATGCAGCCGCTGCAGGTGGTTTTGGAACTGTAATTGCAATGCCAAACACAAATCCGGTTGTTTCTTCTATTAATATGGCACTACAAAATGAAAAAGAAGCTGATGAAATTGGCCTTACAAAACTTTATCAGGTTGTAAGCATTACAAAAGATTTTGACGGAAAAACAACCTCACATCTGGAATCTATTTCAAAAGAATTTGTTCCTGTAATTTCTGAAGATGGTAAAGATGTTCTTTCCCCAGAAATTATGAGAGAAGGAATGAAAATTGCAGCTAAAAAAAATATTGTAGTAAGCTGTCATTGTGAAGATCCAGAACTTGCAGTTAAGGCAAAGCCGTTCAGAATGGAAGTCTTAAAAATCATGAAAGAAAACAATATTTCAGCATCGGATTATTCCCCTTTACAAAATGTTGACTCTTCTATTATTAGTCAGATTGATTCTAATCTTACTAAAGCAAATGAAATTCTTGCAGTTGCAGAAGATACTTTTACAAAACGTAACATTGAACTTGCAAAAGAAGCCGGCTGTCATATTCATCTTGCACATGTAAGTACAAAAAAATCTATGGATTATATCAGAGAAGCAAAACAGAGCGGAATGAAAAAAATCAGCTGTGAAGTTACACCTCACCATTTAGGTTTGTCTGGTAATACAGAACCAAATATCCGTGCACTTGTAAATCCTCCTTTACGCTTTGAAGAAGACAGACTTGCACTTATTGAAGCTTTAAAGGATGGTACTGCAGACGTTATTTCTACAGATCACGCACCACACACCGCAGAGGATAAAGCTTCAGGAAGTCCTGGTTTTACAGGAATTGAGGCATCTTATGGTGTTTGCCACACTGTTCTGGTAAAAGAAAATAATTTTTCAGAAAAAAAATTAAGTCAGCTAATGTCTGCTAATCCTGCTAGAATTTTAGGGCTAAATAAAGGTCGCCTGAAGGAAGGCTATGATGCAGATTTAACTTTTGTAAATCCTGATGAATCATGGATTGTTGACAGCACAAATTTCTTTAGCAAAGGAAAAGCAACTCCTTTCTGCGGAAAAACTTTAACTGGAAAAGTAAAAGCATTATTCTTAAAAAATAAAATTGTATGGGGAAAATTATAATATGGAAATTAATTTAAAAGTTACACCATGTTTTGGAGTTGCAGGAAATTTTACAGGACATCTGGAACAGGCAGGAGAAGCAAAAGATTTTGAAAATGTGAAAACAGCTGAGGCAAATGCTCCTAAAGCTTTATTTCCAACATATATTCCAATTGCTCCTGAACAAATTGTTGACGAAAATATTGTTCCACTTTTCTTACACAATTTTCCTTTTGATGCAGATAAAATTATCTTTCCTAAAGGAGAACAGAAAGTTCAGATTGAACCAGAATGTGCTGTTATCTGTGATTTAACATGGGAAAATGAAAAAGTAACTGCTGTAAAACCAAGATATTTTGGGGCTTCAAATGACTGTTCAATCCGCAAAGACGGTGCTAAAAAAATCAGCATTAAAAAAAATTGGGGACAGTCCTCTAAAGGCCTTTCAAATCATCTTATTGGAATAGATAAATTTTCTTCTGGTGGTATTTTAGACAACTATAGAATTGCAAGTTTTCTTGTAAGAGATGGTATTGCCCATCCATACGGCGAAGACAGTGCTGTAAGAGATTATTCTTACATTTATGAAAAACTGATTAACTGGATTACAGATAAATTAAACAATCAGAAAGATGAAGGTCCGGCAGAAGAAATAAACAGATATCTGAATGCATGTAAATGTCCTCAGCAGATTATGATTTCAATTGGAGCAACCCGCTACACAGATTATGGTGAACATAATTTTCTACAGGATGGAGATAAATCTGTAGTTGCAGTTTATCCAGAGTCAAAATATACACCTGAACAGATTCAAACCCTTGTGGAATCAGAAAGTTTTTTTGATCAGGAGATTTCCTTTCTAAGTCAGCAGATTGTATTGTAAAGTTTTGTAAGTTTTACAAAAAAATTTAAATAAATAAACTTTATTCCCACTAAATTTTTTCATTAAAATTTAAGTTTTTTTTATTTTTGTACTTTTCACATAAATATACTTTATGGTATCATTTTTTGATGAAGATTGCATAATTATCATTTTTTATGTATCTTCCGAGGAGTCAAATTAAATGAAAAACGCTTACGTAAACCGTGTATGGGAAGAAGTAAAAGCAAAAAATGCAAATGAACCTGAATTCCTTCAGGCCGTAGAAGAAGTTCTTACAACTCTTGAACCAGCTGTAGATCAGATGCCAGAATTGGAACCAAATGCAATTTTGGAAAGAATGGTAGAACCAGAACGTGTAATTATGTTCCGTGTACCTTGGATGGATGATGCCGGTAACTATCATGTTAACCGCGGATACCGTGTACAGTACAACTCTGCAATCGGACCTTACAAAGGAGGACTCCGTTTCTCTAAAGAAGTTAACCTTTCAGTTCTTAAGTTCCTCGGCTTCGAACAGGTTCTTAAAAACTCTTTAACAACACTTCCAATGGGTGGTGGTAAAGGTGGTTCAGACTTCGATCCTCATGGAAAATCAGACAAAGAAGTTATGCGCTTCTGTCAGTCATTTATGACAGAACTTTATCGTCATATTGGAGCTGATGTTGACGTTCCAGCTGGTGATAAAAACGTTGGTGGACGTGAAATCGGTTATCTCTTCGGACAGTACAAGAGAATCCGTGATGAATATACTGGAGTTTTGACAGGTAAAGGTCTTACATTCGGTGGATCTTTAATCCGTACAGAAGCTACTGGTTATGGTCTTATTTACTTTGCTCGTGAAATGCTCAAAGTAAAAGGACAGGATTTCAAAGGAAAGACTTGTGTAGTTTCAGGTTCAGGAAACGTTGCTCAGTACGCTGCAGAAAAAATCATTCAGCTTGGCGGAAAAGTTGTTACACTTTCTGACTCAAACGGATACATCTACGATGCAGACGGTATTACACAGGAAAAACTTGACTGGGTTAAAGAACTTAAATGTGTTAAACGTGGTCGTATTTCTGAATATGCAAAACAGTTCCCATCTGCTAAATACTTTGAAGGTAAAAAAGTTTGGGAAGTTAAATGTGACTGTGCATTCCCATGTGCTACACAGAACGAACTCCTTGCTGAAGATGCAGATATGCTCTTAAAGAACGGATGTAAACTGGTTGCTGAAGGTGCTAATATGCCTTCTTCTAACGATGCTGTTGCTAAATTCCAGGCTGCAAAAATCATGTATGCTCCAGGAAAAGCTTCTAACGCTGGTGGTGTTGCAACATCTGGTCTTGAAATGTCACAGAACTCAGAACGCCTTTCTTGGTCTGCTGCTGAAGTTGATGCAAAACTTGACGGAATCATGTGTAACATTCATGACAACTGTCTCAACACAGCTAAGAAATTTGGTCTTACAGACGGTGAATACGTTAACTACCAGGCAGGTGCAAATATCGCAGGCTTCGTAAAAGTTGCTAACGCTATGATTGCTCAGGGATTGGTATAATAGTTAAGTAATATACAGGGTTTGTAATAAACCCTAAATAAAAAGGGGCTGCCCCGGAAGTTATTCAAACTTTACAAAGGACAGCCCCATCTTAAAGTTCCTTATGCCAAAGAGGCCTGATTTTTTTTAGGCAATGATAATCTCTTCACAATTAATATAACAGCAGATTATAAAACCAGCTCAAAAGCTACTTATTAATTTTACTTCTAAAATGGTACTGACGGAATTTTTTAGGCGTAATTCCAGTTTCTTTTTTAAAAGCGCTGATAAAATGACTTTCAGAACTGTAACAAAGATAATTAGAAATTTCAGAAGTTTCGTATTCTGTAAACATCAAAAGATTTTTTGCCGCTTCAATTTTCTGTTGGGCAATGTATTGAATAATAGTAAGACCTACTTCCTTATGAAACAGTCGGGAAAGATATGTAGGACTTAAATCTGAAATTTCAGCAAGATCATCCAGGTAAATTTCATCATGAAGATTATCATAAATATAATCCATACAAAGCATAATTGGCTTTGAATATTGGTGACGGGTTTTACATTCCTGCATGCGCTTTACATAAGCTTCACACAATTCTTCATGAATCTGACGAATTCCTTCTTCAGAATTTGAAGTATCAATTTTACGAATATAAATATCACTTAAATTATAGGCTTCTTCCATTTCAAGGCCGCCTTCAATGCAATAACGGGTAATAAAAGAAACAGTAATTATGAGATGATATTTTAAATTACGCAGAGGATTTTCACTCAGTTTTCCAAAGCCTTCTACACACAAAGGAGTAAAAAGGCGTTTCATTTCTTTCATATCGCCATTTTTAATACTCTGGTAAAAGGCCATTTCCTTATCATA
>JALEPQ010000152.1 GCA_022768685.1 Spirochaetia bacterium | reverse complement strand
GAAGCGATACATATAAAGGTTTGTGGTGGAAAACCAGTGAGGAAAATAAACAGAATATTTACAACAACTATGGAACGGTTCTGGCAAACGAAATCTTGAAGGAATATTCAGGAATAAAGAAAACACTAGGCTTATAAGAAATCAAAACTTAAAAGGCGGGCTTTTGAGTTTTGAACCTCGGTGGTAAACTCACTTTTTTAATGTAAAGTTGACGAAAATAATTTCTCAGTATATATTATAAATGAGCGGGGACGCAAAGCAAATGAGCGACCGCCTCCGTTGAGTTTTAGTGAAAACCCGCCTAGAGTTGGAAGCTGAGGGCGGGCTTTTTTATGCTCTTAAGTCCGATTTTATTATGTTGCGGTCTACGCATGCTACGACCGAGACTCGCTCAAAATGCTCCACTTTTAAGTTTAACTCTGCCCGAGAATTGAACAGCGCGATAGCGGCAACCGCAGCGTTAGCGAGGATGCTGACCGTTAGGGAACTGTGAAATGCGAGTTGGTGTGTTGTCTGGCACCTTTATTTAAAAATTAACATTAGTTTTTCATCCTATGATATAATTGTAGTTATGAAAAAAAATGTTATATTCTTAATTTTCTTCTGTTTTTTTATTTCTAGTTTATTTTGTCAGTTTTCTTCTATAAATAATTATGTAACTAGAGTCTGGACTTCTACTGATGGACTTCCAGGTAATTCCGTTTCTGATATTGTGCAGTCTAAAGATGGGTTTATTTATTTTGGAACTTATGAGTGTCTTGTTAAGTTTGATGGAATGAATTTTTATCCCATGAATAAATATACTGATGATAAATTGTCTTTTATTTCTGCCAGATCTGTTTTTGAAGACTCCAGAGGAATGATTTGGGTTGGTTCGAATGATGAAGGTGTTCAGAAAATCGGGAAGAAATTTTATGAGCATCTTACTATGGAAAATGGGCTTCCTAATAATTCTATTCGTGCTTTTGCGGAAGATAGATATGGTAATGTATGGATTGGTACTGCAGCGGGTGTTGTTTATGTAAATCCTGATGGAGAAATTCTTGTTCCTGATGTTACTGATGGTATTGATATTTCCCATGTGCTTGTTAATCAGCTTTTTTGTGATACTGCTGGCCGCATCTGGATGATTACAACTGAAGAAAAGGGACTTTATGTTTACACTAATAATTCTTTTCAAAAATATAACGGATTAGATTCTTTTGGTAATTATATTGCGTCTTCCATTTCTCAGGATAAGAACGGGAATTACTGGATTGGACTGAGTTATGATGGTATTGTCAGGCTGAATAATGGTGAAGTTACTAAAATTAAAACAAATACTGTCTGTGATTTAGAGCCTACTATATGCATTTATGCAGATTCTACTGGTGCATTGTGGTTTGGTACTGAAAAAGGACTGGTTTTGTATTCTGATGGTGTTTTTTCTACTTATGATGATAATCAAGCTATAGTAAATGGTTCCATAAATAAAATTTTAAGTGACAGGGAAGGCAATATCTGGATTGCAACTGACAATGGTGGTGTAGGAAAAATCAGTCTTGGTAAATTCCGTATGAATTCAATGTCTGCTCCAGTTAATGCTATTTGTGAAGATATTGATGGAGATGTCTGGATAGGCACAGATGATGGCTTAAAATGTTATAGAAATGAAGTTGAAATAAATAATCCTCTTTCCGATTTTTGCAGTTCTGTTCGTGTAAGACATATTGCTTCAGCTGCTAATGGTGATTTACTTGTGAACTGTTATTCTAAACCTGCAATGGTTCGTTATTCAAAGAAAACTGGAAAAATAGAACATTGGTCTACAGATGATGGTTTAGCAGGTAATAAAACAAGGGTTTCTATAGAGACAAAATATGGTGATGTTTTTTGTGGAACTACTACAGGACTTTCAATGATTACAGATGGTACTGTAAAGAATTTTAACATCAGTGACGGTTTTGATAATGAATATATTATGTGTCTTTATGAGGATGATGAAGGTGTACTGTGGGTAGGAACTGATGGTGGAGGTATTTATCTTCTTACCAGAGACGGAATTATGAAAAAAATATCAACTGAAGATGGTCTTTGTGGTAATGTTGTTTTTAAGATTTTCCAGGATAAGCAGAAGGTTTACTGGATTTGTACAGGAACTGGAATTTCCAGATTGGAAAAAGGTGACTTAAGTATTTTATCTTCTGATCTGGTTTTAGATTTTTTTAATTATAATTCGTCTGTGGGGCTTGGGTCGGATTCGATTTTTCAGATGATTGTAGATCAGAATAATTATGCATGGTTTATAAGTAACAGGGGAATTTCATCAGTAGATTTTAATTCAATGACAGAATTAAAAAATGGAAATTTATTAAAACTTGATACAAAGTTTTATAACCAGAATGACGGTTTGAAATCTTCTGGTGCAAATTCTACTGCATTAAGTATGATTGACCGATATGGAAGAATCTGGTTTACAATGGCAGATGGCGTTGCTATTTATGATCCTGTTCGTACCAGCAGAAATTCTGTTCCGCCTATTATACAGATTGTTGAAGTGAAAATTGATGACAAAACTATTGATGAATTTAATGAGCCTATAATTATTCCTCCAAATGCAAAATATCTTTCCATTATGTATACAGGTTTGAGTTATACTGCCAGTGAACGTAATAGATTTACTTATAAATTATCTGGTTTTGAGGAAAATTATTCTGAATTGACGGCTAGCAAATCTGTTACTTTTACTAATCTTAAGCCTGGAAAGTATATCTTTTATGTAAATATGGAAAATTCCGAAGGTTTTTATGCCGAAAATCCAGCATCTGTTGTTCTTATTCAAGAGGCATTTTTTTATCAGCAGGTTTGGTTCTGGATCCTGGTGGCCGGAATAATTCTTGTGATTATTGCTGTTGTATTTATTCTTGTGAATATTCGTCATAAGAAAAATGAATTATTGTTGATGACAAAAATTCAAATGGCAACTGTGGATCTTCAGATGGAAAAAGATAAGTCTGATAGACTTTTGAGGAATATTCTTCCACCATCTATTGCTGAACGGCTTAAATCAAAGGGTATGGGTAACTACGGAATTATTGCTGACAGATATGATAATGTAACTGTACTTTTTTCTGATATCGTAAGTTTTACTAATGCTACTAGTAATCATAGTGCACAGGATATTGTAGATTCTCTTAATAATCTTATACGAAGATTTGATGTGAGTGCCAGAAAACTTGGAGTTGAAAAGATAAAGACTATAGGTGATGCTTATATGGCTGCCTGTGGTGTTCCGTCAAAGAATGAGAGACATGCCGAAACAATGCTAAAATTTGCAATTCAGATGTATAAAGATCTGGCAGATTATAATAAATCTGCAAAAATAAAGTTTAGAATAAGAATTGGTTTGAATAGTGGTCCAGTTATTGCAGGTGTTATTGGAATGGATAAATTTATTTATGATATCTGGGGTGATACAGTAAATGTTGCCAGCAGAATGGAAAGCAACTGTAATCCGGGTCATATAAGAATGACTGAAACTGTTAAAGAAAATCTGGAAAAAAATGGACATTTCTATTCTTATAGGGAAGATGTTATTGATGTAAAGGGAAAAGGATTAATGCATACTTATGAACTTCCAGATAAATAACTGCAGGAGTTGTAAATTCCTTATTCTTGCTATTGCATAAAGATAAGAAATTTAATATTATCTTTGATACGTGTTTAGTATTAAGGCGGAATGTATTTAATCCCCGTTTTATACTTTTGGTCTATCTAATCACTAGCCCCGGGCAGAACAGGAGATTTGTTTCCTTTATCCGCTGCTTTGGACGATTAAACAGGAATTCATTAATTAGAGGTATAGTATGTACGCAACTATTGAATTTAAGGGCAAACAGTATAAAGCTGAAAAAGATGTTGTTCTTACAGTTGATAAGCTTAACGCTGAAAAAGGTACTAAAATTGACATTGATACAGTTCTTTTAGTTTCAGACGGAGACAAAATCAGTGTTGGTACACCATATGTAAAAGGTGCTAAAGTAACAGTTGTTGTTGAAGAATCTTTCCGCGACAAGAAAGTTTTAGTATTCAAATACAAATCAAAGAAAGATTATCACCGTCTTATCGGTCACAGACAGCAGTACACAAAAGTACGTGTTGAAAGCATTACACTTGCATAAGGCGATATAGGAGACTACTATGGGAAGAACTAGAGGCGGAAGCGGTGCTAAGAATGGCCGTGATTCAAATCCAAAAAACTTGGGTATTAAAAAATATGCTGGTGAAACAGTAACAGCTGGATCAATAATCCTTAAACAGCGTGGTACAAAATTCTATCCTGGCACAAACGTTATGAAAGCTGGTGATGATAGTTTATTTGCTACAGCTGATGGAACAGTTGTATACAGCGAACGTATGAATCATAAATATGTTTCTGTAGAAGCAGCAAAATAAGTTAGATTTATAACTTTAGTGAATGCCCGGTTTGACGAAAATCTACCGGGCTTTTTTTTTAATTGTTTAGACAAAATTACTTTTGGGTGAAAATATATGGTTAATTTTGCTGACGAAGCATTAATTGAAGTTAGATCAGGAAATGGTGGAAACGGGTGTGTTTCTTTTAGACGTGAAAAATATATTCCTCATGGTGGACCTAATGGAGGCGACGGCGGAAAAGGTGGAGATGTAATCTTTACTGTAAAACGAAATTTAAGAACTCTTACAAAGTTACGTCATCGTCATTGTTTTAAGGCAAAAAATGGTGGTGATGGTCAGGGTTGGAACCGTTATGGCGCAGATGGAGAAGATTGTGTAATTCCTGTACCTCCTGGAACAACAATTCGTGATGCTGAAACAGATGAAATTATTTATGATTTTGGTACTGACAGTGATAACGAACAGTTCACCTTCCTTGCAGGTGGAAACGGCGGATGGGGAAATGTTCATTTTAAAACATCAACTAATCAGGCTCCTAGACATGCTAATCCTGGCCAAAAGGGTGAAACTCGGTTTTTAAAACTGGAATTAAGCATTATGGCTGATGTAGGTCTTGTAGGTTTTCCTAATGCAGGTAAATCTTCTTTGCTTACCGCATTTACAAATGCACGTCCTAAGATTGCACCTTATCCATTTACAACAATCATTCCTAATCTTGGTGTTTTGCGTGTAGATGACGAATCTGATATTATTATTGCGGATATTCCTGGAATTATTGAAGGTGCTTCAGAAGGTTTAGGCTTAGGAGATACATTTCTTAAGCATATTACAAGAACAGCCTGCTTAATTTTTATGATTGACTGTTCAGATGATAATTATCTTACATCGTATAAAACATTATGTAATGAACTTGCTTCTTATTCTGATGAACTGATGGAAAAACCTCGTATTGTTCTTTGTAACAAAATTGATGTTGATGGTGCTTTTGACAGAGCTGTTGAAGTTCAAAAAATGATTAAAGAAGAAGAACCTGAAACTGTTGTAGTTCCTGTTTCTGTAATGTTAGGTCGAGGAATGAAAGATGCAAAACAGCAGATTATTTCTCTTGTAAATAAAATGGAAAATAAACAGGATGAAGAAATTAATGAACCTGAAGTTAATACTTCAAGCAGTTTTATGGCTTCACGTGCTTACATTGATGATGAAGATGAAAATATTCAGTATCCAGGAAGTGAACAGTGAAAATCGCCATCTTAGGAGGAAGCTTTAATCCATTACATATTGGACATGCAATGGCTGCTGATACAGTAATAAAGGAGTTGGGATATGATAAAGTTTTATTTGTTCCAACTTGTATTTCTCCTCACAAAACTTTGAGTGGACTTTCTTCTCCTGAACAAAGACTTTTAATGGTAAAGGTTTTCTGTGATTCAGAAAGTGAAGGTCATTTTGAACTTGAAACTTGTGAAATAGACCGTGGTGGGGTTTCTTACACTATAGATACAGTAAAATATCTTTCTGAGAAGTATAAAGGTAAACTGGATGGTAAAATTGGTCTTATAATGGGTGAAGAAATTGCTGCAGAATTTGAAAAATGGTATTGTCCTGATCAGATTGCAGATTTATGTGAGCTTATTGTTTTTCCAAGATATTCTGATTATTCATCTAAAGATAATTCTGCACACAACAAACCTACTGGAACTTATGAAGGAGATTTTAAAGTCAGATTTAATAAAGACAATTTTAAATATCCTTGTACTGTTCTTGAAAAACCTGTTTTACCAGTTTCATCTACGGAAATAAGATCTAGAATTTCAGAAAAAAGAAGTTTTAAATATCTTGTTCCTGGAGCTGTTTACGAATTTATTCAGGAGAATCAATTATACAGATAAAATATGGATTATATTGAAATTACAGAAGAAGTTAGAAAATATACAGAAGCACATGTAAAAAAATCAAGATATGAGCATTCAGTTCGTGTTGCAGAAATGTGTGCCAGATTGTGCAGATTTTATGGGCTTGATGAAAAAAAAGGTTATCTTGCCGGAATAGGGCATGACATGTGTAAAGATATGCCCCATGATGAAATGATAGAAACTGCCAGAAGAGATGGATTTCCTATAATTGAATTTGAACTGAAAAAGCCTTCTTTGTTACATGGAAGAGCTGCTGCAGTTTTAATTAAAGAAAAATTTGGTGTAGATGATTCTGATATTTGTGAAGCAATTGCTAATCATACTTCTGGAAAAAAAGGTATGTGTGATTTAACCAAATGTCTGTTTCTGGCAGATAAGATTGAACCTGGTCGTCCTCAGGTAACTCAAGAATATTTAGACAGATTGTTTAAAATGAGTTTAAATGAGATGCTTTGTGATATACTAGAAGAAAACTTTGAATATTTACAGAAGAAAGGTGTGGAATTTTATCCTGGTACAGAAGAAATGATAGAATTCTATAAAAATTAGGAATTATGAAAAAAATTAGAGACGAACAGAAAGGTATTATTTTTATTGCACTTATTATTGTTATTATAGTCGTACTTTCAGTAGTTTTTTCTGTAAGTCTTAAAACAAACATTGTAGAAGAAAAAATGAAGACTGAAGATGTAGTCAGAACTCTTTTTGTTATAGAAGATACTGATACTTCAGTCCTCTTTACTAGTGTTATGATTTATAATACTTCTTCGCAAAAGGCAGCCTTAGTAAATATACCTGGATATATTGGAGCCATTTACAAGTCACTGAACCGTGTAGATAAAATTGAACGGGTTTATGAAGAGATTGGCATAGAAAGTTACAAAACAGAAATAGAAAAACTTCTGGCTATAAAAATTCCTTACTATGCCGTAATCAAAATGAATGATTTTCAGATGCTGACTGATTATCTTGGTGGACTGAAAGTTTTTATTCCAGAACCAATTGATTATAAAAACAACAGTGGGGAACGATTTTTACTGCCTTCCGGAATTGTAAATCTAGATGGTGATAAAGTTGCTGCTTATTTGAATTATATGCTGGAAAGTGAGCGTGAAGCAGATGTTCAGGATAGATATCAGAATATAATGAGTGCTTTTATAACCAGCTTGCATGAAAAGAAATTCAACATTTTTTCTAAAAATAATTTTAAACTGTATTCTGATGCTATTCAGACTAATGTAAATGAAGAAGAAGAATATACTTTATTTTCAACTTTGTCAGATGTAGATTCAGAATCAATTATTCGTCAGACAATTACAGGTTCTGCCAGAAATGTTGACGGTCAGTTCCTGCTCTTACCATTAAATAATGGTGAATTTATTAAAGAAGCCATTAAACAGACCACAAATATGCTTGTTTCTGCAGATGGTTCTTTAACAAGTCGTGTTTATGTGCTTGAAATTCAAAATGGTACAAATAAACAGGGATTAGCTCGTAATACTTCAATTCTTTTCCAGAATGCAAGTTATGATGTATTGAGTGCTGTCAATGCAGATTCTGATAATTATGAAAAAACCGTAATTATTGATCATATTGGAAACGAAGATGTTGCAAAAATGGTAGGAGAGTTTATCCACTGTACAAATATACAAAATGCAAATTCATTAACGGAGGAAGAAGATTATTCAACAGAAACAAGAGTTGATTTTACAATCATTCTTGGAAAAGACTTTAATGGTCGTTATGTTGTTCCAACAAAATCTTCAAAATAGAATATGAAGTCAACAGAAGAAAAAGCAATTGAAATTGCAAAACTTATGGAAGATGGTAAGGGTAATGATGTTACTCTTATTGATATCAGTGAATTGAACAGCTGGACAGATTATTTTGTCATTGTAACTGTAAACAGTTCTACACACTGGCAGGGATTGTATAAACAGATAAAAGAATATATTAAAGGTAATGATCTGGAAATTCACCTTACAAACAAAAAAAGTCCAGATGGAGATGACTGGAATCTTGTAGATTTAGGTCCAATTGTAGTTCATTTAATGTCACCTCAGGCCAGAGAATTTTATGATCTTGAAAAATTATGGCATGCAGGCCGCAAGATTATTTAATTTTTTTTATGAAAGTTGAATTATAAAAGGTGTTTAAAAACAAAAAAGACTGTTTACATAAAAACAGTCTTTTTTGTTTAACTATAGGTATACTTACTGATCTATATCATCAAAGAATTCATCACTTGGGTCATTTTTGTACTGACCGTAGCCATCTTCTTCTTCAACATCATCATAAGGTTCATCGTAATCTTCTTCTTCCTTGAAAACGTCGTCGTAGTACAAGTCAGCATCATCATCGAAGTCATCTAAAGCTTCGTCGTCTTCGTAGTCGTCAAAATCATCCTCATCTTCACCAAAATCATCAAATTCATCATCATAAGACAATGACATACTCATTTCCAAATCGTCGAAATCGGATTCATTAACAGACATAATATAACTCCAAAAAAGTAATTATTTTTTTGTACTAAGCAAGTTACTCTCTTTGTTTAGTGTGTCTAAAAATGTAATTCAGTGAAGTTTTATTGTCAACTAGTTTTTGAATTTATTTTTACTTCACTAATAATATTGTAGTACTTGGGGAGTCATTCAATTGTCATTCGTAAGTGATTTTGTCCATATTAAAATCCCTTACGAATTAGTGTAAACAGCAGGGCAAACGCATTATAAACAAAAATCTGATTTTTTGGCTCCCAGTCACGGTTGCGTGATTCAAAACCGCGCAATAATGCGCTACACGCTTTTTGTGGTATAGAAACTATTGAACTGCTGCTTCGCAGCAGCCACAAAAAGAGTGTTTTTGAACCACGCCCCGCTCCTTCGC
>JALEPQ010000151.1 GCA_022768685.1 Spirochaetia bacterium | reverse complement strand
TTTTGTGGCTGCTGCGAAGCGGCAGTTCAATAGTTTCTATACCACAAAAAGCGTGTAGCGCATTATTGCGCGGTTTTGAATCACGCAACCGTGACTGGGAGCCAAAAATTCAGGATTTTTGTTTATAATGCGTTTGCCCTGTTTTTAATATGAGGTTATGATGATTTATTTCTGCAAAAAAACTATTCTTCAGTTTGAGAGATTATTCTTCTGCAGGTTTTTGCTTAGATTTAGGATTTATTACATAAACTGAATTTTTGCAGCGTTTACTGTAGCGTACTCCTAAATCAATCTGGAACTGGTAAGCAGCATCAAAAGGCTGAATAGACCTGTTTTTTCCAAGATTAGGATTATCAAAAGCAATAAAATTGGATTCAATGATAGACCATCCTTTTGTAAGAGGAATCTGTAATCCTACCATTCCTCCTAAACCCACATAGTGCATAAACCATTCATCAGTTACCTGAAACATGTAATGAAGTCCAAGAGAATAGTTTAAGTTTATGTAGCCGAATTGGGTATCTGTGTAAACCATTCCTAAATATGCATTTATTGCGTAGTTAAACATATTCTTTGATTTTTGTTTCATGCCATTAAAAGCAGAGTAAACAGGATAGTATGCAGAAATCTTAAACATGTAATCAATAAAACTAAAGTCCACAGTCTGTAATTGAAAGAAAGGTCCTGCCATCATTGTTTCTCGAACAAAGTTTGAGCGATCTTCGAGTTTTTCAATGCGGGTAAGTTGACAGTAAGAAACGCCTTCATCAAAAACCAGATTCAGATTCAAGAAACTGTTTACAATTTGAGGAATAAAATCATTTTTTTTGACTTCAGTTTCCTGTGAAATTACAGGAAATAGAGAAAAGAAAATTACTAAATTTAAAAGTATAAAATGCTTTTTCATAAAAATCCTAAGAACGGGAAGTATGCCATAGTGTTAAAATTTTAGTAGTACCATTTGCTGTCCATGTAAGGCTAAGTCTTGCTCCCTGTAAATCCCATTCTGTATTGCGGGAATAAGAATCTGTATCACCTTTAATGACTAAAACCAGTACATTGTCAATTGCAGACCAGGTTCCTTCATACGTTGTTAAGGTTGAATCTGTATTTCTGATGGTTGCATTAAAAGTGCTGTCGTCACGGAAAGTGATTTTATTTCCATCGTTGTCTGCCCATGTGCCATATAGTGGAGATGGAGTATAACATGCTGCAAAAATAAATACATAAGCAAGTAATAGTGTAGTAAATAAAAATCTTTTTTTCATAATCTTCCTCTTGTTTTAGTGTTCTTCACCTACAAGCCAGTCAACCTTGTCTTCTTCTAAAAGCACATTTCCCTGACTGTCAGTCGTCTGGACCAGATAATAACCGCCACCTGCAGCACCACCTTTAATTTGCAGGTTGTTATAATTTGCGTGTCCTGGATACATACCTGTACAAGTTACTGTTTCATGCATGTTTCCATTTGCACTCATATTTGAAGTTGTATCTGTGTTTCCTGTAAGTGTAAAATATGGTTCATTTAAAGCATTCAGGCTGTCACAATAATCCTGATAGTGCATTGTAATTTCTGCACCTAAACCTGCAATTGCTGCTTTATAAGATAAAGTTCCACTATAAGTACCATTAATTGTTTCTGAACCAAGCTTATCCATATCATTTGGTTTATGCATTAAAGTAAGTTTTGTCTGGGAACTCAAAATAGTTTTATTATATTCTCGGAACCATTGATCTCTTGTAATGGCACCGTACCCCATAGAATCTTTTGAAGCTCCATTACTTTTTTTACCTTGTCCTAAAACATTTAATGAAACAACTTTATAATAATAGAAGGTTCCTGCTCTTGCTGTTTCATTTTCATCAATAAAAGAATATGTTGCTGCAGAAAGAGGTTCATCATTGATTTTTCTGAAAGATGAATCTGGTTTTGTAGAGCGGTAAACATTGTAACCTGCCGGATTGTCTTTTGCAGGCTTTTCCCATGTTATTTCTACAGGATAAACTTCATTATTATTTGGTGAATATTCAGAAAGTCCTCCTAATCCTGAATTCTTAGAAGCTTTTACATTTGCAGGTGCTGCTGGTGTTGGTGCTACTGTAAAAGATTTTGAACTTTCTGTACCCTTATTTATTGTACTTAGTTTATAAAAAGCTTTTTTGGCAACAACGGCTTCAAAATATCCGTCTGATTGAGGAGTATTTGATTCTGCTAATAATGTTTCAAAAGTTCCATATTGATCTGAATCAGAATAAATTTTATAAGAGTAGATATTTTCATCTGAGCCAAGAGCTGCTGACCATCTGATTTTTACAGTTTCATCATCGGTTGTATCTAAAACTTCTATGTCGGAAGGTGGACTTAGAAGATAAGCTAAAGCTGGAGTTTCATCTTCTGGTCCTGTAGAAGTGAAGCCAGATTTTAATTTTTCATCTCCTTTTACTGCTGTTGTCTGTATATAATAGTAATAATATACTCCTGTTTCTAGGTCAGAGGAATCTGTATAGCTATTTGAATTCAAATTCTGTTTTACAGTTTCCAGAATTGTGCTTTTTGAACTGGTTCTGAAAATTGAATAGGTGATAATATAACCTTCCTTTTCTACAGCTTCCCATTTAAGGGTGAACCCTGAGGTGCTTGTTCCCCTTCCATTTTCAATAGTTAATTCTGAAGGTGAGTTTGGAGCTCCAGGAAGCAGGGTATAACCTAAAGCTAATCCTGATGGTGCTGATGTGGAACCGTTTGGTAATTCAGCAACAATTTTGTAATAAAATTCAACACCTTTTTCCGAATCTTCAACTACGTTATTGTAAAAAGTGTTATTTGCTTTTACAGAGGCCAGAAGTTCCATTCCTAATCCGTTAGATTTTTGACCCCGGTAAATTTGATAACTGGAAGCATTGGGAACCTTATTCCAGGTGATTTTTACCTGATTTTCGTCTTTTCCTTTAGTTGCGTTAATATTTTCTGGGGGAGTCAGTAACCATCCTACTGCTTTTGTGTCTTCATTTAAAATATCAGTAAAATCACTGGATTCTAGACCCTGTGTAATATTTTCTGCGCTGACTCTATAAAAATATTTGTATTGATATTCATGATTATCTGTTGCAGGAGAATAAAGAATCCTGTCTGTAAAAGTGTTGCTAAAAACATATTTTTCTACAACAGTAAAATCACCTTCTTCTGGAATGGAATAATTATTGTTAGAGTCTGGTTCCACAATTGCACGTTCTACACGGTAGGAAGTAGCATAAGGAACATCATTCCAGTGAACTTTAATTGAACCGCTATATAATCCTTGAGATGCAAGAACTTGAGAAGGAGCTGATAATTCTGTAATGGTGTCTTCTTTATA
>JALEPQ010000138.1 GCA_022768685.1 Spirochaetia bacterium | reverse complement strand
TCTTTAGTGAGATTTACTTTTAAAATTTTAAAATATGTTCCTGCAATAATCTGCAGTGCCTCAATGAACTCTCTCTCCATATCTTTATTCTACCACTTTTATTGATATGTAGAAATATTTTTTTTACAATCCTGGACAATTCTTTCTCTTTCTTCTTTTGTTGTGTATTTTATTAAAATACTACTCATGATTTAATTTTATTACAGTTAATTAGTTCTGCTCTACCTCCAACCCAAGAATGGAGAAAAGTTCCTGATCAACATAAGTTTTGCCATCTTTATAAAGATTTTTATGCTTTAATTTTATTCTTCCTTCACGATTTTGATAATCAACGTAAGGGGAATCCCAGTGTATAAGAATTATATCCCCTGTTTCATTTTCCAGGTTTACAGAGATATTTCCACATCTTCCACACACTTCATATTTTTTTCCAAGCTGAGTAAAGACATCTTCAGCAGGAATCTGCTTTTTTTCAGTCATACAACCTGACAAAAAGAGCACTGAAAGAAAAATAATAATGAATTTTTGAATTTTCATTGTTATACTATAAATCATTGGAGAGAAAAATGAAAATTCAAAAAAAATCAATTTTTTTATTATCAATTTTATCTTTGACACTTACATCATGTTCTTTCAAATCAGCAAATATGAAACCAAAACTTGAACTCGCTTTTGATAATAAAATTGAATTTGTAGATATATCATATTTAAAAGATGCTATAGGAAATGGTAGTGGCAAAAATGAAACCTTTGGGGAACAAAAATCTATTTTGCTTTACTTTGCTGAAGAAGATTGTTCAACATGTAAAAAAATTCAGCCTGTAATTGAAAAGTGGATTTCTCAAACAGGAATAAAAGTTTATGGATATCAGGAAAATTCTTCTACAGATTTAATTCAAAAACAATATATGCTTAAAAAACTTGGTTCAACTGATGGTGTAAATCTTACAGCAGGAAGACTCATTGCCTTTGTAAACGGAAAGCGAGTAGATTCTATTGCGGGCACTTATGACCTGGAAAATTCTGCAAAAATAAATAAATTTGTAAAAAAACATTTTCAGACAACACCTAAAAGTTCCATAAAAGCTAAATCGCTAAAAAAATTAAACGGAATAAATGAATTAAGAGAATGCGTAGCAAATAATGAAGAATTTGTTTTGTATTTTGAGCGCTATTCTTGTCCTGACTGCCGTCAACTAAGTGACCCAAACAGACAGAATGTCATTACTGAGATTGCAAAAAATTACAAAGGAAATATCTACAAAATTGTTACAGAAGATTCTATGCTCCAGTTGTTAGAACCTGTAATCGTAGATGATATCTCTTACAGTTCATCTTTTGATTATCTCATAAAATCTGAAACAGATGCTTTATTGTGGCCCAAAAATGAAATTTTAAAAAAGAAAACTGAATATTTGGAAATGCTCCTTGCTTTAAATCAAATTACACCTGTATCAACCTCAGACGAGGATTTTTTAAAAGCTGTTTATATTTTTGCAAGAAACAGAACAAACAAATTCTTATACAGTGATAGAAATGTTCCTAGTTTTGCAGTTCATAAAGATATCGAAAATCCTGATTATGAAGGAATTCAAGCCCTCTTAAACAGTGCATATCTTGAAAGCAAGATGACCGATGAGAATACAACTCTCCATCGTCAAAACTTTATTTTTTACTTCAGCCCTGACAATACAGAACTTTCTGGAGAACAATATCAAGAATATTTGATACAGTATCTAAATAAAATGCAGTAATTTGTTTAAAATTCAACTATTTTGCAACAAATTCAGATTTAAATCGAAAAAAGTTGTTGCGTTCCTAAAAAAGTCGATTTACACTTTTCTTAACATACAAAAAAAATAAAAATTGAAGCGTGCTAAGTGAAACTGAAAAAAAAAAGTATGGAGGAAAGTATGTTAAAAAAAGTTTTAGGAATAGCATGTTCAATTGCTATGGTTGCAGCACTCATCTCTTGTGATGGTACTACAAAATCAATCGCTGAAGATTCTGATGCAGACATCACTCTTGATGAATCATCTAGAAGTGCCTGGTCCATTTCTGGAAGCACATTTACTCACGATCCTTCTATCATTTACGAAGCTTCTGCTGGACTTTATTGGATGTTCTACACTGCAGATGGTATTGGTGTAAAATACTCTACAGACGGTAAGAACTGGATTCAAGGACAGCAGGTATTTGCTACTGCACCTTCCTGGTGGAAAGATTATGTTCCATCAAAAACTGACTTCAATATTTGGGCACCAGATATCAGCTACTACAACGGAAAATACAATCTTTACTATTCAGTTTCAGTATTCGGAAAAAACACTTCTGTTATCGGTTTAATGCAGTGTACAAGTATCTTAAAAGGTGACTGGGTTGATAAAGGAATGGTTATTTCTTCAACAGGAAAAAAATACAATGCAATTGATCCAAACTTTGTTTTAGCAGGAAGCACACCTTACCTGGTATTTGGTTCATGGTATGACGGAATTTGGATTACACGTTTAAGCTCAGGTACAATGAAACCAAATCAGAGTCCTATTCAGATTGCAGACCGTGACCTTTCTGCTAATGCAATTGAAGGTCCATGTATCTGGAACCGTGGAAACGGATACTACTATCTGTTCTGTTCTTTTGACAAATGCTGTAATGGAACAAGTTCTACTTATAACATCAGATACGGACGTTCAAAGAGTATTACTGGTCCATATTTAGATAAAAATGGTAATTCTTTACTTGATGGAGGCGGAACAGTTCTCTTAAGCTCACGTTCAAATCAGATTGGACCTGGTGGACAGTGTATTTTCACAACAAAATCTGGAAGTACAGCTATGGGTTATCATTTCTATAATAAAAATAATAACGGTGAAGCTACTTTAGCAATCCGCGATATTAAAACCGTAAGTGGATGGCCAACATTCTAATTTATAAATACTAATAAAACTAAATTAGGGACTTGTCTGAAAAAAACTAAAAACTTACTCAGACGGTCCCTTTTTTATTTTAAACAGATTTTTTTGTGATAAAATAATCTTATGGAAAATTCAAAAATCAGTCTGCTTTATCCATTTGGAGAAGATAATTTTAACAAAATTTCTGACGTAACATTTCATGATTTAGGAATAGATTTTATCTGTCAGAAAGTAACAGAAAAACAGGAGGAACAGGTTCT
>JALEPQ010000087.1 GCA_022768685.1 Spirochaetia bacterium | reverse complement strand
TAACTTTTACGAATTTTCCTATCAGGGTTTTATCGGCTTTAAATGCTACTTTTTCATGTTGTTCTGTCTGGCCTAATAATTCTTCTTTATCATTGTTTGAAACGCTTTCCGCAAGAACTTTTACTGTCTGCCCAACACGCTTTTTCATCTGTTCATCAGTATGGTCCAACTGAAGATCTATTACTTTCTGCAAGCGGGCTTTTCTAACTTCTTCTGGAAGCTGTTCCATCTTTGCAGCAGGAGTTCCTTCACGAGGATTATAAAAATACATCATTGCAGACTCATATTTTACCTGACGCATTAAATCCAATGTATCTTCCACATCTTCTTCAGTTTCTCCAGGAAATCCCATCATAATATCAGTAGTAAGGGAAACTTCAGGTATTTTATCTTTAATCTTCTTTACAAGTTCCAGATACTGTTCACGAGTATAACGTCTGTTCATTGCCTTTAAAATCTGTGTAGACCCATGCTGAACAGGAAGATGAATATGACGACAAATTACATCTTCTTTTGCTATTACATCAATTACATCATCAGTAAAATCTTTTGGATGAGAAGACATAAACCGCACCCATTCAATTCCAGACTTAGTTTCTCTTAAATGATCAGCAATTAACTGTAAAAGTTGAGCAAAATTTGTTTCACCATCATGATAAGAATTTACATTTTGACCTATCAATGTCACTTCACGAACTCCATATCCATTTAGAACATCAAGTTCATGTATAATTTCATTTACTGGACGGCTGCATTCTCTTCCTCGTAAATATGGAACAATACAGTAAGTACAGAAATTGTTACAACCATGCATAATTGGAACAAAAGTTGAAAAAGCTCCAGGTTCAGCCGAAATTGGAGCAAATTTATAAGCTTCTGTATCATCCACTTCAAAAGGCTGACGACCTTCTTCAACAGCTTCTACAATTTCCCCAAAATGATGTTTTGCGTATGTTCCTACTACATAATCAATAAATGAATATTTTTTCTGAAAATCTTTAAGAAGACGTTCTGCCATACAGCCCATTACAACAAGAGTCAAAGGTTTTGGACCATTTTTTACATATTCAACAGCTTCTTCTAAAAGCTTAGTTTTTGCACCAAATTTACACTCACGAACTGCTTTAAGACCGTTATACCAACCTAAACGTCCTTCTATACGTTCTTCCGCAGAACCTCGTACAGAACAAGTATTTATTATTGCTAAATCTGCAATCTGAGCAGATTCTGCTTTTTTCCAGCCTCGGGCAATTAAAAGCTGTTCAACTGCAGCAGATTCTGCAATATTCATTTCACAGCCATAAGTTTCAAAAAAATATGTCATAGAAATACATTATAAAAAATTGATGAACCATGTGCAATTGTGAATTATGCTTTAATTTTATATACTCATTTTATGCGTGATATTCAGAACGAAGAAGATACAAGAGAAATTCCTTTACAAAAAGTTGGTGTCAGAGGTGTAAAATATCCTGTTACCGTTTTAGATAAAAATAATAAATTTCAGAAAACAAATGCCGTTGTAGATTTATTTGTGAATCTTCCACACAATTATAAGGGCACTCATATGTCCCGCTTTATAGAAGTTTTTCATAAATATCACAAAAATATTTCCATGCAGCATTTTCTTGATATGCTGGAAGAAATGCGTACAAAATTAAGTGCAGAAAAAGCATACGGTTCCATAAAATTCCCCTACTATATGGAAAAAAAAGCTCCAGTTTCTGGTGCCTGTGGAATTATTGAATATAACTGCTTTTATGAAGCTACAGTAGAAGGGGAAAGCCTTCCCCTCGCCGAGAGTTTTCATAGAAAACTCGGTAAGTTCGCCTTTGGCGAACGACCTACCCTTTCTAGCGAGAGTACCCGCAACGCCCCAAATAAGCGTTTCTACGTGGGAATTGAAATTCCAGTTACAACACTTTGCCCTTGTTCTAAAGCAATCAGCGAATATGGTGCCCACAATCAGCGTGGAACAATCAGAATTAAACTTTTGTATACAGACTTTTTCTGGATTGAAGATGTTATTGCAAAAGTAGAAGAATGCGCATCCTCTCCTTTGTACTCTGTTTTAAAACGTCAGGATGAAAAATATGTAACTGAACATGCTTATGAAAATCCACGATTTGTAGAAGATGTAGTACGTGAAGTTTATATAGTATTAAAAGAAATGGGCTTTAAGTGGTTCAGCGTTGAAGCAGAAAATGAAGAAAGCATTCAC
Source organism: Spirochaetia bacterium (assembly GCA_022768685.1). Taxonomy (GTDB): domain Bacteria; phylum Spirochaetota; class Spirochaetia; order Treponematales; family Treponemataceae; genus Treponema_D. The sequence goes on along the minus strand of JALEPQ010000087.1, from coordinate 2,520 downwards.
TACCACAACGCTTATGCTTACACCGAATATAATGAAGAATCATTAAGCGGGAATTAAGATTTTTCTGCGGCTTGTAAAGTGTTATACATTAACATAGCTATGGTCATTGGGCCTACACCACCTGGAACTGGAGTAATAAAACTTGTCTTTCCAACCAGGTCATCAAAATCACAATCTCCTGTAAGCCTGAAACCTGATTTTTTAGATGCATCTGGAATGCGGTTTACACCAACATCAATTACTACTGCACCATCTTTTACCATATCTGCAGTAAGAGTATGAGGACGGCCTGAAGCTACCACAATAATATCTGCCTGACGTGTAATTTCTGCCATATTTTTTGTACCAGTATGACACATTGTTACAGTACAGTTTACATCTTTACGGGCAAGCAAAATTGAAACTGGTTTTCCTACAATATTAGAACGTCCAATTACAACTGCATGTTTTCCGTTAGTTTCAATTCCAGCTTTCTTTAAAAGAACAATAATTCCATGAGGTGTACAAGGCAAGAATCCTGGGCGGCCAATCATCATGTTACCTACACTTACAGGATGAAAACCGTCAACATCTTTTTCAGGACTAATAGCCATAATTACTTTATCTTCGTTGATATGTTTTGGAAGTGGTAATTGAACTAAAATACCATGAACAGTTTCGTCTTTATTTAATTCATCAATCAGCTTTAACAAATCCTCTTCACTTGTAGATTCAGGAAGATGCACAGAACGGTCTACCATGCCCACTTCAGCTAAAGCTTTCTGTTTACCAGTTACATAAGACACTGAAGCAGGATTTTCTCCAACCAGAATAACTGCAAGACAAGGAGCTATTCCTTTTTCCTTTAATTCCGCAACTTTTTTTGCAACATCTGTCCTAACATCAGCTGCAATCTGTTTTCCATCAATAATTACTGCACTCATGTAACTTTCCTCTTTAACAATGGTTGTTTAGTTATATACATTCTATTAAAAATAAAATTTTTAACAGTTCCCAAATACTATAAAAATTTGTAGAATAATACAATATTTCTTATTAATTGAGGCAATATGAAACGTTTAATTTTTATTCTTATGACTTTATGTCTTTTTACAAATGTTATTTTTGCTAATGAAAATCAAGGCGATGAATATGACGATGGTTACGTTTACGAACAAAACGGAGCTGGAGATCAGTTCTTAAAAATAGATCTTTCAGGTTGTTTTCCATTAAATTTCAATAAAAAGCTGGCAAATGGAACCGTACAACATCAGCTTTACACAGGTTTTGCATTTGACTTAGGTTACTACAGATTTTTAAACAGCTGGTTTGCTTTGGGAGGTGAAGTATCTTTTACAAGCAACTGGTCTATTGGTGAAAAACTTATGTACATGGTTCCAGTTGTATTTGGTGCGTTGTTACAGCCTTCAATCGGTAACTTTGAATTTCCAATCTATTTAGATGCAGGATTAAGTTATGAATCTTGGGCAAGTATTTCTTACTTCCCTTCTCCAGTTGCAAAAGCTTCTGCTGGGGTATTCTATAGAATAAATGATTCATGGTCTGTTGGCGGTTCTGGTTCATTCCTTTTTGTACCTCAGTTCTATAAAGATTCTTCCCACAATATTTATGGATGTTTTGCAACAGCCCAGGCAGGATTCAGATTCCACTTCTAATTTAAGGATATTTTTATGAAAAAAATTGCTAAATTTTTACTTTTACTAATTCCCGTTTTCTTTTTTTCAAGCTGCTATAATGAAGTTTTTTATCAAGTAATGCAGGATGTTGCACCAGAAGAAGCCACAGTATCTGGAACAATCAATGCTATTACACGATATGATATTGGTTCTGAAAGATATTTAGTACTAAATGCAAATGGTGGTTTACGCTATAAAAAAGCATCAGATACTGAATATGGCAAGTGGAAAACTTATCCTGCAGAATCATTGCCATTTCAGCTGCACCACTATGATTATTATGGTGCTCAGGAACACGTTGGACAGCAGATTATTAAAGTTGTTGCAGACTCATCAAATCTTTATTTAGTTACTGTAGAATATTTCAACTATACTGATGAAGGAACAAACTCTCCAAAGAAAGTTCATTTATGGCAAGTACAGATGAAGGATGATGATTCTAATGGAGAATGGGATACTATTTCTACTGAAAAGTGGACAGATTTATGTGCTGAAGAAGATTACCTACCTGTTTTCTTTGCTACAGATTATTATTATTCAGCTTTCAGTGTATTCTGTACAAATGCACCCCAGAATAATCACAGATTTGCTTATATTCGTAAAGGAGATGTAAATTCAAATTCTTCAGAATATACAACACCTGTTTACTATAAGTTAAATGGAGCTTCTGCCCCTTCAGAAATTTCAATTTCAGCAACAGATACTAATTCATCTGCAGACGGTATTTCTTCCGCAGTTTATTACAATGATGAAGTATTATTTTTTAATTCAATTGCAGCAATTACAAATGAAACATTCACAGAAGATGCTACTCATTTCTATTTTGCGGGAAACTCTTCTTCAT
>JALEPQ010000055.1 GCA_022768685.1 Spirochaetia bacterium | reverse complement strand
CTTTCAAAACAATTGATTCAGCGTGATATAAAACTCCGTTATCGCCGCAGTGTATTAGGTTATGTTTGGAGTGTTTTAAATCCTTTAATGATTATGATAGTTATGACTATCGTGTTTTCAACTTTTTTCAGATTTAGTATTCAGAACTTTCCTGTATATTTACTTTGTGGTAATGTAGTTTTTAATTTCTTTAGCTCAAGCACAACCTCATCTTGTTATACAATTATCGAAAACGGTTCTTTAATTCGAAAAACTTACGTTCCAAAATATATATTTGTATTTTCAAAAGTAACGAGTTGCTTTGTTGATTTCTTTTTTAGTCTGGCAGCATTGATACTGGTTATGATTATTACTAAATCTCATTTTAGCTTTTATAATTTACTTTTTATTATACCTGCGTTAGAGATTTATGTTTTCAGTCTTGGTGTTGCACTTTTTATTTCTCAGGCAACTGTTTTCTTTAGGGATGTTGTACATATTTATGCAGTTGTAATAACTATAATGAGTTATCTTACACCTTTGTTTTATCCAATTGAAATATTACCTGATAATCTTCGCCCTCTTGTAGAAAGATTCAATCCTCTTTACTTGTTTGTTAAGTTATTTAGAGATTGTGTATATTCAGGTACCAGATTAAATCTTCATCAAATTATGTATGGAGGCTTCTGGGCTCTTGGTGCTTTTGTGATAGGGGCTCTTTTCTTTAAGAAAAATCAGGATAGATTTATTTTGTATATTTAGGATATTAATTATGACAGAAAATATAAAAATCAGCGTAAACGATGTTTGGATTCGATTTAATCTTGCTAGTGAACGTGTTGATAATATAAAAGAATATGTAATTAAGATATTGAAACGTCAGTTAATGTTTCAAGAATTCATGGCTCTAAAGGGAATTTCTTTTGAAGTAAAAGCAGGTGAGTCATGGGGCTTTGTTGGTACTAATGGTTCTGGAAAATCAACATTATTAAAAACTATCAGTGGAATTTTAAAACCTTATAAGGGAAGTGTACAGGTTAATGGAACAATCTCTCCATTAATTGAATTAGGTGCTGGATTTGATGGTAATTTAACTGCCCGTGAAAATATTTTTTTGAATGGTGCTGTGCTCGGTTATTCAGAAAAGTTTCTGAAAGAAAAATTTGATGAAATCGTAGATTTCGCAGAATTACGTGATTTTCTTGATGTACCAATCAAAAATTTTTCTAGTGGTATGGCAGCTCGTCTTGGTTTTGCAATTGCTACTACAGTAAAGCCTGATATTTTGATTTGTGATGAAGTTCTTGCAGTTGGGGACTTTAAGTTCCAGGAAAAATGTGAACAGCGCATGGACGAGCTCTTGAGTGGTGGTACAACTCTCCTGTTTGTAAGCCACAGTATTGAACAGGTAAAAAGAATGTGCCAGAAAGCCATCTGGATAGATCACGGCGAAATGAAAATGATAGGAAATGCCGAAGAAGTTTGTAATGCCTATAGCAACAGCTAATAAGAAATCAGTATCAGTTGTAATCGTAACTTATAACAGAAAAAATGATTTACTTCGCTGTATTGATGCCGTTAAAGCTCAGTCTTATAAGCCAGATAATATTGTAGTTGTAAATAATGCCAGTACAGATAGTACGGAAACTACTGTTACGGAGAGGTATGGACAATCTGTTATACTCTTAAATCTTCCTGAAAATACAGGTGGCTCTGGCGGTTTTTATACAGGGCTTAAATATGCTCATGAAAATCTGAAAACTGATCTTTACTGGCTTATGGATGATGACGGCTTTCCAAGTCACAATTGTCTTGAAATGCTTGTTTCGGAATCTGATTCTTATGATTATATAATGCCTGCTTCAATTGATATTGAAAATCATGAAAAGCTAAGTTGGGCAGTTCGTAAACGTAATGGAAAAAAAACAGAAGTCTATCAGGAACTAAAGAGCGACTGGGGAAAAATACTGGATTATGTAACCCCTTTTAATGGTGTTTTACTATCTAAGAAGTGCGTTGATGAAGTAGGTTACATAAATAAGAATTTTTTCATCTGGGGTGATGATTATGAACATTATTACAGATGCCTTCAAAAGAAAATAAATCCGGTAACTCTTTTGGATGCAGTTTTTTATCATCCTTCATTGAAGCTTCCGCTTGTGAAAATATGCTTTGGTCTTTTTAGAGTACCTTATGCAGATTCAAAATTGCGAATGACTTGTCTTATCAGAAATTATACTTATATCTACCTTCATTACAATCAAAAATATAAAATTATAATAAAATTCTTGATGTATAGCTGGCTTTTTCTGATTACACGACATGGTGATTTTGCTGGCTGGAAGTTATATTGTGCATCTGTAAAAGATGGATTTAAGGGTGATTTTAACCGTCATAAACAATTTCTGGAGAAAAAATAGAGTATGCCACAGGTTTCCATAATTACACCATGTTACAATGCAAGCCGTTTTATTTCTCAAACTATAGACTCTGTACTTTCGAAAACATTTACTGATTGGGAAATGATTATAGTTGATGATGGTTCTAAAGATGATTCTTCTGAAATTGTTGAAAAATACGTTAAAAAAGATTCAAGAATACGTCTTATACAACAGCCGAACGGTGGCTCTGCAAATGCACGCTACCATGGAATCAGAGAAGCAACTGGCCGCTATATTGCGCTTTTAGATGCCGATGATTTATGGCTTCCACAGTTTCTTGAAAAACAAATTGAATTTATGAAAGAAAAGAAAGCCATTTGTGTATATTCATCTTATAAAAGAATTGATGAGAATTCAAAT
>JALEPQ010000054.1 GCA_022768685.1 Spirochaetia bacterium | reverse complement strand
TCCAGATAGAAGAAAGACAAGTTGTTTCTGTAGTCATTACATCAACACCAATACGGAAATCTGCAGAAAGATTGTCTACACCAGGACCAATAAATTCCATTACCTTGTTCTTTACATAACCCTTATCAAAAACAGCCTTGATAATTGCAAGAGCCACGTCCTGTGGTCCAACTCCAGGATTTACTTTTCCAGTAAGATAAATTGCAACTACTCCAGGGTAAGCAACATCGTATGTTTTGTTTAAAAGCTGTTTTGCAAGTTCTCCACCGCCTTCACCAATGGCCATTGTTCCCAAAGCACCATAACGAGTATGACGGTCTGACCCCAAAATCATTGCGCCACATTCTGCAAGCATTTCGCGGGCAAACTGGTGAATTACAGCCTGATGAGGAGGAACATAAATTCCACCGTATTTCTGGGCACAGGTAAGCCCAAACATATGGTCATCATCATTAATAGTACCACCAACAGCACACAAAGAATTATGACAATTGGTTAAAACATAAGGGAGAGGGAATTTTTCCATACCAGAGGCACGAGCTGTCTGAATAATTCCAACATAAGTAATATCATGAGATGTAATTTTATCAAATTTGATTTTTAGATTTTTATCATCACCAGAAGTATTATGCTTCTGTAAAATTGAATATGCCAAAGTCTTTTTGGCAGCTTCAGCCTGATTTACGCCAGCGGCTGATTCAACAAGTTTTCCATTTACCAGGTATGCACCTTTATCCCAAAGTTTCACGTTTTTGCTCCTAAAAATTAATGACTTAATTTACCATATTTTAAAGATTTTTCATATATAAATTATTATAAAGATTTATCCTTTTCTTAACATTTTACTATATTTTTTTTACCTTCTTTCCCTTATAATCTGAAACATTATGAAGAAATTTTTATTAACTTTATTAATGATTAGTTTAATTGGATTCCTATTTGCAAAGGAAATAGAAGAAAATCCAGCAGATAGCGAATTTTTAGTAGAAAATGAAGAAGTTTCAGAAGAAACTATCACAACAGTTGATAATACTTCTGAAAAAAAAGTAAAAATTGGAGGCGGACTTGTTCCTGGTCTTACAAAATTAGGTTTATGCAACTATTTTATTAAACCAGGTTCATATTTAGGTGGAGAAGCTAATGTTTCAACAGAACACTACAAAGGTGGTCTTGGTACAAGTTTAAGTTTAAACTTTTCTGACAGAACTTATCTCTCTGCAGATACAAATCATTCTTTTACTACTAAATATTTTGATTTTGCAACTTTTGACAGCTTTGCATTTAATTATAAAGAAAAATTTGCTTTTGAAGAATTTTACACAGGTTCAGTAGCAAAAGTAAAACCATTTGCTGCTGATTCTTTCCTAAAATCAATCTACACTACATTTGAATATGTTGGAGATAACAATTTTAAACCTTTAGCTGTAATGTATGCTTTAGGACTTGAAACTTATCTTCGCTCACAGACAGAATCTTATCTTCTGGTAGAACCTTATATTTTTATAGAAGGTTATGATTTTTCTGATACAAACTTTGGTCCTGGACTTGATATCAGATCTTCTTTAATTTTATTCAAACACCTTGGACTTTTACAGAACATGTCAACAAGATATGTTCCTGTAAATTTCAACAGCAATAATGCAAAAACTACAGCTTTACATGATGAAGATTATTTTAGAGCAAGCAAGGCTGAACAACCTGACCCAGCTCCATTTATTTTCTCTGGAGCTTCAGAAATCTTCTTTGACAGCCCTTACTGGAATATCAACATCTTTAATTTAGTAGAAATTCAAAAAATTCATACTGGTGCATTTATTGATTATGCATACAACAATGTAATGGCCTTTTGTACAGGACCTTTCCTAAGATTTAAAGTTTCCCTTTTAGGCGGCGGTCCATTCTGGGCAGAATTTGCTGGTGGATATAATCAGGCTTATTCAAAAGGCTTCTTTACTTTTGGACTTAAAACCGTTTACTAAAATAATTCTAAAAGTTTAGTTTCAATTTAGATTTCTTTTATAAAATCCTTTGTTATAAGGAGAGAGGGCTGAGTTTTTATAAATTCAGCCTAATACAAATTAATTTCAAACTATAAAAGATATCGCTATGAAACACTTAAAATTTTATGGACTGGCACTAGCAGCTATCCTTGCTTGCCAGTCAACACTTTCATGTAAATATGAATTAATAGCAGAACCTACATCAGATTTAAGTTCCAAAAAAAGTGCTGCCGATTACAGCGACAGTATTTTACCACCTGCCACAATTACAGCAAGTCAGGGTGGATACAAATCCATCACAATAAGCTGGGAAGAAGTAGCTAATGCAGTAGAGTATACCATTTTTTCTGCTAAAACTCCCTTTGACGATTTTAAACAGATTGGAGAAACTTCAGATACAAAAGCAACTTTTGAAGTTGAAGCTGGAACTACCCTTTATTACACAGTATGTGCCGTAAACTATTTTGGTACAGTTTCTGCACAAAGTCAGGTTGCAATGGGTTCTTCACTGGCAACCCCAATTATTACAAGCATAGAAAATGATGATTCAGTTTCTTCTTTTAATGTAAACTGGTGGATGGATAACTGTTCAAGCCAAACCTATCAAGATAAAGTAGAATTTAATATTTCAGTATACGATTCAAACAGAAAAGCACTGGAAGGCTATAATAAAACAGTTTCTGGTAGTAATAGATCAGTTGATATTACAGGCTTAACCGCTCTTACAGAATATTATTTCCAGGTAGAAGCAAAAATCAAAGATTCAGAGCAAAAAACCGAAGTAAGTGACAAAACTAATGCTCAGACAGCCCACAAGGTAACTCCAGATGCCGGAATTGATTTTACAGTTACTCAGGGAAGCAGTAAAAATAAAACTCTTATAAGCTGGAAACTTCCTCAAGCAGTATGGTACAAGGCTTCTATTTTTGAACTCCACCCTATTTATTTTAAGATTTACCGAAAACTTTCAAGCGAAACAGAATATAAATTGTTAGATTCAATAGGATGTCTTCCAACTTCAAATTGGACAGAAAAGAAAAAGGCTAATCTACATTTTGATTGCGAAAGTAATAAAGTTTATGATTCAAATGGAATTACTTTAGATTCCCCATATCAGGCCTACACTTCAAAATCATTAATTCAATATTCTGATACAAGCTGCGAAAGAGGAAAACAATACGATTATTACATTCAGTCATTTACAGATGATACTTCAAAAGAATTAAGTGATGAATCTTCTGTAAGCCAAAAATTACAGGGCTGGAAACTTTCCCCAGCAAATTTTAAAGTTACAGATACAATCAATAAATCGGAAGGCAGTAAAATTGACTCAATTGATATAGCCTTCTCTACTAATTTTGAAAATTTTTCAACAAAATATAATTATCTAATCACTCAGACAAAAAAAGATTTGAAACCAGATGCCCAAAGTCAGGAAGAAAAACTCATTTACTCAACTGATGATTTAACAGCCCTTAATTCTTATACAATTACTTTTGATAAACCGGAAGAAGATGCTGGATATTATTCTTACAAACTTTATATTCTTACCAGCGATTCAACTCAAATTAATCAAGTTCCACTAGATTATCTTGAAGTAATTAATGCAAATAAAACAATCACAGTTGTTGATGACGAAAACAAAATTCCTCGTATTTCAAATTTTGAAGTTCAAGACGGATACAAAGATAAATTTGTTCTTAGCTGGGATAAAATTGAAGGCGATTCAATAGAATATATAATCACCTACATTCCAGTTATTGACGGAATTGAAGATAATTCGAATCCTCCTGTTCCAACACCATTAACTTCAGACGATTACATAGAAAAAGATGGAAAAATCACCCTTAATCATCAAGCTCAATCTGGAGACTGCAGAAAATATTCTCTTTCTGTAAAAAAAGACGGAATCTTAATTCAGGCAGTTTTGGATCAAACTTTCTATACACTGGGAACTGCTCAGCCAATTTTTACAGACTACGATTATTCAAGTATTACAGTAAGTTGGAAAGAAGTTCAGATGGCTAAAGAAGGAAGCGAAAATTATACAGTCTCTGCATATTATAGTGATGACAGCCAAACAGCCCTTTCCAATAACGAAAATACAAAAATAACTTACAATAGCCAAAATGGACTTTACACTTGCGTAATTACAAATCCTTATGGTTATGATGATTATTCTCTTTCTGGAAAAGACATTAATTTTACAATTACCGCAAATAGCAAAAACACAGAAGATTCTACAAATGGAAGTAAAATTGTAAGAACACTGGGACCTGCCCTTATCAAGGCTGATGTAAATGAAACTCCAAACAAAGATTATATGACTTTTACCTGGAATGCAGTTGAAGGTGCCGAAAAATATCTTATCTACCGACTTTCTTATTCAGATAACGAGGGAACTGAAATAAAGGCTAGTGATGCCTTTGCAGTAACAGCCAGCAGTCTTGATATTGTAGAATTTAATTCTCAGGATTTGAGTGGAAGAACAATCTGTACAAAAGAAAGCGATGAAAATGGAAATGTAACATTTACTCTAAAAGATATTCAAAAAGATGCAGAAGAAAATTATGGATATCAATTAAATCAGGAAAAAATTCAATGGGGACTTCCATACGGATACCTTGTACTTCCATTAAAAGCTGATGATAACGCTAAAACCTTTACCTTTACAGATTTTACAAAGTTTAACGAAGAATCTCCTGTAAATTATGGAGATTCATTTGTAAACGATAATATCCAAAAGACTTCTACAATTGGATATGGTTTAAATGTTCACGCTGCAAAATCAGAAAGCGGTTCAAAAATCCATGTTACTTGGGAAAAACCAAATCAAATTGAAAATTTACAGCCTACCCTCTACAAAATGCAATTTAGTAAAGAAAAAAATTATGATTATGGAAATGTATGGACTAAGGTTACAGGTCTTTCTTCTAAAGATTTAGAGTATTACGATACAATTTCTAACGAAAATGCTCACTTGGCTTATGTTTATGCAGTTGAATATGAACCTTCAGTTTCTTCTGATTTTGTAAAATCTTATCGGGACGAAATTGCAAAAAACGATACTAATTACACTTTCCCGGAAGGTACTACAGAAGCTTCAAACAAGGGTTACCTCTTCTCTATAAAAGGATTAATCGCAAATTCAATTAATACAAGTTCTGACCAGGAAGATTATTTCCAGGAAAATTTAAGATGGGATTCTTCCTGGGATTTTGAAGAAAGAGCCCTTTGCCCTACTTCTTTTACTGTTGATATGAAAAATAAAAATCTTTCTTCTACCAAAGACTGGATTCCCATTGCAAATGTAACTATTGACGAAGAAGGAAAATTCTCTATTTCTGTAATTGATGGACTTGAAAGTAAATGGGACACAACAGTTACAATTAGCGGTGCTAAAAATGGTATTTCTACAAAGCCAACAAGTTTATTTAATAAAACTTCTGAAGAAAGTAATGGACTTTTAAAAGTTTTAAGAGATACAAAACACTACTACAGCTTAAATATTACAGGAAATGGCAATACAGACCGCCAGGCCGGAGACGAAAGTATCTACGCATACCGCCAGATTACAGACACAGAACTTGCAAAATGTGTAAGTGTAATTGTGGCTGATGCAATTTATCAGACAGGAATTCCGACAAACGAAGGATTCTTCAAAAATTATGCTAAAAACTATTTAGAAGGAAGCCAAGGTCAATTTTTAATTTCCCATTATGGTGGTGTAGGCTCAGGAGACTTATGTACCTGGAGTTTTAATACAACATATTATATCCATAAATTTGTTTTAGGTTCTTCAAGTTCTGACAGAGAATTATTTGATAGCCAATTTATTATTTATTCAAATGATAGCGGAAGTAAAGAAGGTATTAAAGCAAACACACTCTACTATCTTCCAGCCCTGGACTTAACAATCAATCACGAATCAGGACTTTCTTCTTACAAAAGAGTTTTAAATTACGAAGTTGGACAAAGTGGCACATCTACAAAATGGAGTCTTACTATAAAAGATACAACAGATACAACAAATAATAAAACTATTGTAAGTATTAGTAACAACAAAAGTGAATTCCAAAACTACTTTCCTTACGATTTAGGTACAGCTCACGCAACTGGAATCACAAATATAGACTCAAGTCTTCCAATTTATTCTTCCCCATGGTGGAACTAAGGAGAAATATATGATTAAAAATACATTCAAAAATATACTTAAAGGCCTTTTAATCTGCTCTGCCCTTTTTACCACATCCTGCTATAACTGGTATGAAAATAAAATCGACATGGATACTGAATCTTTGCAAATAAACTTAAACGATTTTATGTACGAAACACCTGCTATTACAGAATTAAGTAGTCCATCTCAAGTTCTTGCTTCCCAGGGTCTTTATTCAGGTGCAATTAAAATCCACTGGAATGCAGTACCTTACGCAAGATCATACAGAATAGAAAGAGCAATTATGCAGGCAGACTCAAACGGTCTTTATGCCACTCCAGAAGACGGAGACTTTTCTGTAATCGAAAAATTTGTTTACTCTACAACTTATCAGGATACAGTCCTTTCTAATCCACTCACAGATAGCGACGAGTATTCATATAAATATTATTACAGAGTAAGTGCGGAAAATATAAAAGAAGGCTACGACCCAAGCGACTTTACAGATATTAATAATCAAAATACCCAGGGCTTAGGATGGCTTTTAGCTCCTCCAAAAAACATAGAAGCATGGAAAGGAAAATCTATTGATTCAATCAAAATTTCCTGGGATCCTGTTCCAAATGCCAGCCAATATCAGATTTACAGGGGAACAAAGGCAAGTCAAATTGCAATGGAGCTTTTTGATCAAATAAAGGCTAACAAAACAGAATATTTAAACGAAATTGACGAAGATGAAAAAGGACAGGAATTTTACTATCAGGTTCGTGCCCTCTTACCAAACGGAGCTCTTTCGGCCCCAACAGGATTTGCATTGGGCTATTCATTAACTGCACATGCCCCATCTTCACCAGACAATGTACAGGTAATAAACGGTAAAAGCCAGAGTCTTGATAATTTAAAAATCTCCTGGGATCCTGTAGAAAAAGAAGGATACACAATCACTTACTCGGTTTATAGAACAAGTTCAGAATCTTCAATCTATGAATCAGTAAAACAGAGAACTAATGATACAACCTGTACAGATTCAAACAATCTTAAAAAAGGAATTAAATATTACTATTATGTTCAGACAATAGCCTGCAATAATACAGATTCTTCAATAGAAAAATCAGCTTTTTCTGCTTCTGGCCCAAATGACACAAATCCTGCCGTAGGTTGGTTATTAAGCCCTCCATCATCTTGCGAAGTTACAGATTCTACCGATGATGAAAAAGTAAAACTCCGCTGGACACCTGCCGTAGGTTATGACGACGAAAATACAGTATTCAATTATAACATTTATGCAAGTCAAACTTTAGACGGAGAATATTCATGTATAGAAACTATCTCAGATTTAGCAAGTCTTCCTTTAGATTCTGACAACTATTATTCATACGACATTATAAAAAATAACTTTTATAGAATTTCAACTTTCAATATAACAGAAAAACTCGAAAGTGCTCTGGGAAATAAAATTGCACCTTGTCCATCAGCTCCAACAAGCGTTACAGCAAGTAAAACCTCAGATTTAGGAGGTTTAAGCAATTATTCATACAACACAAACGAAGTTTATCCTGTAAGAATAAGCTGGAAAGCCCCAGAAAACGAAAGTCCTTCTGGTTATAATATTTACCGTTCAACAAAACCAGATTCAGCCTTCCGTAAAATTAATGATGATGTTGTAAAAGACTTTACTTTCCTGGACGAAAACGAAACTGCAAGAGCTGGTACAATTTACTATTACAAGGTAGTTTCCCTTAATGTTTTAGGCCAGGGAAATAAAGGCAACTCTCAAGACGAAAATTCCCGGGGTTATGGAGCAATCACCCGTGACCAATGGTTCCGTGAATACAATAAAACAATCATGTCTTCTCAAGCAAAACTCACCCTTATGCATAAATCAAATGATTTGGATAAAGTGGGTTCTGAAACAATCAACGGAGATATTTCGGGAACACTTTCTTACACAGCCAAAATTGCAGGCCTTGGAGCAGAAATTACAATGCCTTACAACAATTACTGCGATTTCTACATTGGAAATAACTCAGATTTAGGTAAATATTTTGTACTCACAGGTAATACAGATACAACTTCCAATATGAGTGCAAACGGAAATATGCACGGTACAGTAAATTGTAGCGGAATGTATCCTGGACAAGCTGTATACGATAATCTTCAGATTAAAGGTGGAGCAGCTGGCGGCGGTTATTATCTTGTTACAACTAAAGATTTATCTGGCAGCGAACTTTTAAGCCAGGCAAAAGTCGACTGGACAGTTGGCGAAGAATAATTAAAAAGAAAATTAAATAGAGGTATTAAAATGAAAACTTTTTATAAATTATTTACACTTACAGGTCTTTTACTTACACTCACACTTATAACATCTTGTTATACTCCAAATCCACTTTACGGAACCTGGACAGATAACGATGGAAATAAAATTCAATTCATGGATGACGGAACTTTTACTGCAAGTGTAAAAGATTCAAGCAATGTTTCATCATCTTACGAAGGTGAATGGTCAACAGTAGACAATGTTTTAATCTTTTCAATCAAAGGTGATTCATCTTATTCAAGAAATACTGAATGGGATATCCGCGGGGCAATGCTATATTTAACCTGGACCGCTAATAACACAACAAAAGTTTTAACTTTATATCACACAGCAAGATAAAAAGGGAAAAAAGATGAACAAATTTTCTTTAATTTTATTTACACTAATTATTTTTACCCTTCCTCTTTATTCTCAAACTCAACAAGTGTTCACTCAAACAGAAGAAGATGCAAATTCCATAAGCCAGGCAAATACAGAAATTGTAACAGACAATACAAACAAGACAGAAGAAAAAAAAGACTTAGAAGATCCAACTCGTCCTTTTCTTGTATTTCCAAAATTAAATCTTCTTTTTGACCAGGGAATTAGTTACTGCCAGCTTACAAGAATAGAAAAACAGGCAGAACGTTCTAATTTTGTTCGCGAAAACTTAATGGCGGGTGCATATTTTAATGTTCAGACAGTTGATTTATCTTTTTTTGATTTTGAATTTGAACTTTCGGCATACTATCCTTTTTACCAGTCTTTTAACGGTATGAAGCAAAAGCCAAAAAATATGTTTAATTATGCAATAGATACATACACCGGCGTTGTAATTACAGAAGACTTTTTCAAAATGATAATATTTGATTTATCTTTAGGCATGCATTATATGTATCAGCTTACAGATGAATATCACATGCATTATCTTGGATTAGGAACTGAAGCAGGTTTTATGCTGCCTATTACAAAAAACTGGTCAATCATAGAAAGAAATTTCATAACTTTTGATAATGCAAATCTTGGAACAAATAAAAACATTCAGCCCTTTGATGGTTCTTTCCAATATCATTTTAATCTTGGCTTTTCTTACAGTAAAAAAGTTCTAAACAAATATTATTATGTAGATACAAGTAAAGCAGAAGCCAAAAGAGCTCAAAAAAAGGCAGATAAAAAAGCATTAAAAGAAGCCCAGAAAAAAATTCAGGGAGAATAAGAATTATAAGATTATAAAAAAAACTTCTTTAATTTTGTAAACCGCAAGTTGTTTCAACAACTGAGGATTTACAAAACGTTCGCGCAAGCGAACACGTAAATAAATATAGTTTTTGCAAAAAAAAACTCGAGTTAAAATGAATAGTGCTACAGGGCTTCCGCATTATAAACGCTTTTCCGTAATGTTGGTGCGAAGGAGCGGGGCGGGGTTCAAAAACACTCTTTTTGTGGCTGCTGCGAAGCGGCAGTTCAATAGTTTCTATACCACAAAAAGCGTGTAGCGCATTATTGCGCGGTTTTGAATCACGCAACCGTGACTGGGAGCCAGAAAATCGGATTTTTGTTTATAATGCGTTTGCCCTGGTGAAAAGTTGATGATTAATCTAATTTTTTTAAAATCCATATAACATAAGGAATGGCTGTTACTGCTGAAAGAATGTCTGCAATCAGCTGGCTTATTTCAACTCCAGTCAGATTAAATAATAAGGGAAGAAAGATTATTGAAGGAATAAAATAGACTCCTTGACGATTTATTGAAAGAAATGTTGCCTGATGTACATGGCGGGTGGATTGAAAAAGCATATTTGTTCCAATTATGAATGAATGTAAAGGTAAGCCCATAATCTGAAATCGCAATGCCTGTGTTCCAATGCGAATAACTTCTTCATCTTGTCTGAAAACAGAAATTATATTTGGAGCAAAAACTGCACATATTACAGTAAAGAGTGACATAATGGAAAAGCCACTTATCAATAAAAAGAAAAAAGATTCTTTTACTCTGTCATAACGTTTTGCTCCAAAATTATAGCCACTGACAGGAGTGAAGCCTTGTCCAATCCCAATCATAATTGATCCTATGCACATACAGATTTTTGAAACTATGGACATTGCAGCAATTCCACTGTCCCCACCGTATCTTCCTGCCATGGTATTTAACAAAATTACAGCAATGCTGGCCATTCCTTGTCTTGCAAGAGAAGGAATTCCGGTTGATATGATCTTAAATAAAAGACTGATTTTTCTTGTATAAAGTTTTATGTTGATTCTACAGATTGTTTTTTTATTTATGAAATATGAAAGTAAGACTGAGAAGCTGAAAAGTTGAGTTATAAGGGTAGTAATAGCAGCACCTTTTATTCCCAGACCAAAACCATGAAAAGGTAGTACACCAAAAATGTAAATATCACCAAAAATAAAAATTGGATCAAGGAATATGTTCATGACCGCACCTAAAGCTAAAGCATTCATTGAAAGAAAAGATTTTCCTTCTGCCCGTAAATCATTGTTCATGACAAATGAGGCACACATAAATGGTGCACCCCAGAAAATGAAGTTTGCATAATCATGGGCAAAGGGGAGTATAGTTTCTGAAGCTCCAAGAAATTTTAGTATGGGAGATAAAAAAACATGACCTGAAAATGCGATGAGGATTCCTAGAAAAAAAGCAGTAAAAAAAGCTGTTGATGAAATTGAACTTGCTTCATCATTTTTTTTCTGCCCTAAATTTATGGAAATAAGGCTTCCGCTTCCCATTCCCAGTGTAAATCCGAAAGCCTGAATTATTGTCATTATAGGAAATGCAATACCTGTTGCTGCCGAAGCCTGTGTTCCTAATTGTGAAACAAAAAAAGTGTCCGCCACATTGTAAAGTGATGTTACAAGCATTGAAATTACAGTTGGAATAGCAAGAGTCGCAATCAGTTTCCACACTGGTGTGTTTATCATTTTTTCGTACTGCTCTTGGGCAGACATTTCTTTCATATAAAACTCTCCAAAAATTATTTTATTACAGGAGGAAAATAAAAATATAGAGTTTTACTCTATTTTGAAGAACTTAAAGGAAAATAATGTTATAATAGAAAATATGAAAACTTATGAAGATTTAATTTCACAGGCATTAAAGATGCTTGATTTCAGTTATGTACCATATTCTCATTTTCATGTAGGGGCAGCTCTTCTTGCTAAAAATGGAACAGTTTACACAGGATGTAATATAGAAAACTCTTCTTTTGGAGCAACAAATTGTGCTGAACGAACTGCTATTTTCAAGGCTGTAAGCGAAGGAGTTAAAGACTTTGAAGCAATTGCTGTTGTAGGGGGACTAAACGGAAAAATAGAAGATTTTTGTCCTCCATGCGGAATCTGTCGCCAGGTAATGAGAGAATTCTGCAATCAGGATTTTAAAATCATTCTTGCAAAAAGTCCTTCAGATTACAAAGTTTACACTCTGGCAGATTTGCTTCCAGAAAGCTTCAGTTTGTAATCCTAAAACCGGCTCTTACTTGAATCCGGCCCAAAAAAAACATATAATCTTCTTATTTAATTATATATATTGAGGATTATTAAATATGGCTGATGTAAAAGCAAGTTGCCGCCAGATTGTTGCGGCTGCAATTAATGAGTTTATTAAAGAAAAGGGATTGGATGCCCCTGAAGCAGCTCCAGATTCTCTGCAGATTGTAACTCCACCAAATCCTGAAATGGGAGATTTAGGCGTTCCTTTGTTTGCTTTTGCTAAAACTTTACGAATGGCACCTCCTCAGATTGCTGCTGGCGTTGCAGAAAAGATAACAGATAAATCTATTGGTGAATTTATTGCTGTTGGTCCTTATGTAAATGTAAAACTTGATAAAGCTGGTTCTGCAGCTCCTATTCTTTCTGCAATTTCAAGTCAGAAAGATAATTACGGTTCTTTCAACTCAGAAGGTAAGAAACCTTTGGAAGGCCGCCGTGTAATGGTAGAATTTTCTTCTCCAAACACAAATAAACCTCTTCATTTAGGTCATATCAGAAATGATGCTCTGGGTGAATCTGTGAGCCGCATTTTGAAAGCTGCTGGTGCTGAAGTATATAAGGTTGATTTGATTAATAACCGTGGTGTTCATATCTGTAAATCAATGCTTGCTTATAAAATGTTCCATGAAGCAAATGGTGATACTCCAGAAAGTCTGGGAATGAAAGGTGACCATTTTGTAGGACAGTGTTACGTAGAATTTGATAAATATTTAAAAGGTGAAAAAGATAAACCGGAAACAGCTCACCCTGAAGCTAATCAGATGGCTGAAGATATGCTTATAAAATGGGAATCTGGAGATCCTGAAGTTCGTGCTCTCTGGGAGAAAATGAACGAATGGACATTTGACGGTGTAAAAGAAACTTATGCCCGTACTGGAATCAGTTTTGACAAATATTATTTTGAAAGTGAAACTTATCTGAAAGGAAAAGATGAAATCCTGAAGGGGCTTGAAAAAGGTGTTTTCTTTAAGGCTGATGATGGTTCTGTACGTATTGATGTAACAGATGTTGTTGGTAAAGGAAAAGATGAAGATAATCATGAAAAAGTTCTTCTTCGTAAAGATGGTACATCTGTTTATATTACACAGGATATTGGTACTGCAATTTCACGTCATTCAGACTGGGCATTTAATCAGCTGGTTTATGTTGTTGCTTCAGAACAGAATTATCATTTTAAGATTTTATTCCATATTTTGAAAAAACTTGGATTTGATTGGGCTGATAAATTATTCCATTTAAGTTATGGTCTTGTAAATCTTCCTTCTGGACGTATGAAAAGCCGTGAAGGTACTGTAGTTGATGCAGATGATTTGATAGATTCTCTTCATGCAGATGCTCTTGCTGCAATTAAGGAAAGAGGTCGTGATGAAGAAGTAGGTAATGCTGATGAAGTTGCTGAAAAAGTTGCTCTTGCAGCTTTACATTATTACATGCTTCAGGCTACACCAATAAAAGATATGCTTTTTAATCCTGCAGAAAGTTTAAGTTTTAATGGAAATACAGGACCTTATTTGCAATACATGGGTGCACGAATTAATTCTATTGTAGCAAAGGCTAAAGAAGCTGGTCTTGAACCTGATTCTTCTGAGGAAGCTGTAAAACTTCTTAGTGCAAGTGAAGAATGGGAATTAATCAAACAGTTAGGAGATTATTCTTCAGTTGTTGAAAAAGCTGCTGAAAATCTTGATCCAAGTTGTATTGCAGCATATCTTTACGAGGTTTGTAAACTTTTCAGTAAATTCTATCAGCAGTGTTCAATTTTGAATGCTGAAGATAAAAAAGTTGCTGGAGCAAGATTATATCTTTCACAGTGTACTTTACAGGTAATCAAGAATGCCATGAATTTGGTTTTGGTTCCTTACCTTGAAAAAATGTGATATATAGCAAAGTTTTTTTTGTTGAAAAAATAAATTATTTTTAGTAAATTAAATTATACCCAGTGAGGGAGTAGCAAGCGTTTTTATAAACGCAGTAAGTCAACATCCTGGCTGATAAGCCTGGCTTACTTTAATTTGCGAGACTCATGTTGTAGCATAAAAAAGAGAAGCTATGCATGAGGAATTTATTTTGAATATTTTGCCCAGGCATAGTTTTTATGCTTGGGTTTTTTTTTGTAAAATCAGAAATGAGCGGCTGATTTTAGATTTATATGTTTTTTTAGGAGTTTTTATGAGCTGGAATCTTATGTTCTTTGTGAACTCTGTTCTGCTGGGGATTGGACTGGCTATGGATGCCTTTTCAGTTTCTCTGGCAAATGGACTAAATGAACCACAAATAAAAAGAAGTAGAATTTGTGGAATAGCCGGAGTTTATGCTTTTTTTCAGTTTGCTATGCCTTTAACTGGGTGGATTTGTGTACATACAATAGTTGAATATTTCACTAAATTTGAAAAACTTATTCCATGGATTGCCTTGATTTTACTTTTGTATATTGGCGGAAAAATGCTTCTTGAAGTAATAATTGAAAAAATTAAGTCAAACAAAGCTGATTCTGAAAAAGAAGAAAAAAAGGAAGTTGTAAAGCTTGGATTTGGAACTTTAGTAGTGCAGGGAATTGCAACTTCTATAGATGCTCTTTCCGTAGGTTTTACAATTTCTGATTACGGTTTTTTGATGGCGTTTATAGCCTCTTTAATTATTGCGGTTGTTACTTTTGCTATCTGTGTAGTAGGATTAAAAATAGGAAAAAAAGCTGGAGAAAAACTTGCTGGAAAAGCAAATATTCTTGGTGGTATAATCTTAATAGGAATTGGAATTGAAATTTTTGTAAAAGGAGTGTTTTTTTAATGGAATCTATTAAATGGATTATTCTTGGAATTGCGATTTTAATGTATGCTCTTGTAATCGCTTTTCAGGAAAAGAAAGTTTGGTTTACATCCATGGCAGCATTTATTGTTATTGTTTTAGGAATGGTTGTTCCTGGAGTAATCTTCCCTGGTTCTGAAAGTCATTTATATGCTTTTACACATTCTGTTTTTGAAATTATCAATTGGAATGTAATTATGATTTATTTGGGAAGTATGACAATTGCAGCTTTGTTTTTATACTCAAATGTTCCTGCAAGAATTGCAGATGCAATTGTAAATTCCAGCAGAAATACTGGTGTAGCAATCGTTCTGATTCTTGCAATGACAGGTATTATTTCTATTTTTGTAGAAAATGTTGCTACAGTTCTTGTAATGGCACCAATTGCTCTTGCTCTATGTAAGAAACTGAAAATGAATCCAACATATTTTATGATTGGTCTTGCAGTTATGTCTAATCTTGAAGGTACAGCTACTCTTGTAGGTGATCCTCCAAGTATGATTTTTGCTGCTTATGCCGGTTATAATTTTAACGACTTCTTTTTTCATAATGGAACATTCTCTGTTTTCTGGATTGTTCAGCTTGGACTTTTGGTTGGTTGTATCTATTTTTATTGTTTCTTTGCAAAAACAGGAAAGAATAAAGTTGAAGTTGATAAAACTGAAGTGCTTTCATGGTTTCCATTTGCGCTCCTTTTGATTATGATTTTTGGTCTTGCTGGAATTTCATTTATTCCAACAGAATTTAAATTCACAAGCGGATTATATGTTCTTTGTCTTGGAATCATAGGTCTTGTATGGTACAGATTTAATCAGAAAAAAGAAAAAAAAGATGTATGGGAACTTGTAAAAGGTCTTGATTGGGAAACTATTTTCTTCCTGCTTGGAATCTTTGTTGTTGTTGGTGGTATTCAGGAAGTTGGTTTACTTCAGGATTTTGCAGTTCTTCTTGCCAAGGTTTGCGGTGGTTCTAAACTTTTAGGATTTATTATTATTCTTGTTGTTTCAATTGTTATTTCTGGATTTGTTGATAATGTTCCTTACATTATTGCAATGCTCCCAGTTGCTGGTGGAATGGCAGAAACAATGCAGTTAAAGCCAGAGTTGTTTATGTTCGCTTTACTGGTAGGAAGCTGTCTTGGTGGAAATCTTACTCCATTTGGAGCAAGTGCTAATGTTGTAAGTATGGGTATTGTAAAAAAAGAAGGCTATCCAATGAAATTCAGCGGATGGTTAAAAGTTGCTGTTCCGTTTACAATATTAACAACTACCGCATCAGCATTACTATTATGGGTATTATGGAGTTAAAATGAAAGGTACTGTACAGGCTGGGACTAATAATCTTTTTACAGTTGAATGTGAAGATGATGTAATCAGAAATTGCACTATTAAGGGAAAAGTATTAAAGCAGGATAAAACATTTTATAATCCTATTGCACCTGGTGATGTAGTTGAAATTGAACCTGATCCAATTAATGATAAAAAAGGACAGATTCTTACACTGGAACCAAGAAAAAATACTTTTTTAAGGTGGAATGTAAAAGGCAGATGTCCTCAGCTTTTGGCCAGTAATCTTGATTATCTTATTCTGGTTACAACGCCAGATGAACCCCCTTTCCGTCCTCGTTTTATTGACAGAGCTTTAGCACAGGCAGAACATCAGGGGATTACTCCTGTAATTGTATGCAACAAGTTTGATCTGGCCGAAGCAATGCAAACTGACGGAAGGGCAGAAGAATTTGAAGAAATTGAAAAAAGACTTTCTATCTGGGAAAATCTTGGTTATAGAGTTTTACGTATTTCAGCAAAAACTGGGGAAGGAATGACTGAATTTGCTGATTTACTGGAAGATCATCTTTCCGCATTTGTAGGGCAGTCTGGAGTTGGAAAATCAAGTCTTGTAAATGTTCTTGATAATACTTGTGTTTTGAAAACGGGAAGTCTTTCTCAAAAATACGGAAGAGGGTGTCATACAACAACAAAAGGTACTTTGATTCATCTTGTTTTAAATGAAGCATTGACAGAAGGCGTTCCAGGACGTAAGGCAAATATTATTGATACTCCAGGAATCAGGCGTTTTGTTTTAGATGATGTAAAATCTGATGAACTTGCAATGTATTTTAAAGAAATAGAACCTTTTGTTGGTAAATGTAAATTTGGATTAAATTGTAAACATCAGACAGAACCTGAGTGTGCAATTAAGGCTGCTGTGGAATCTGGAAAAATTACCGAAGAAAGATTTGACAGCTATAAAAGAATTGCTTATGAAATAGAAACAGGAAACTGGGATGACTGACATTTTGTGAAGTTAATCTGTGAATGACATAAATCTTCTAATTCATTAGAATAATTGTGATGAATACAAAAACTCTTACTGAAATCGACTTTTTTAGAATTCGAGATGAAATTGCGGCTTACTGTGTTTCTGTTGAAGGTAAAAACAATCTTTTAAAAAGAGAGCCGCTCACAAAAACTGATAAAATTGAATTTTTAAAAAATTGCAGCCGAGAATGGACAAAATATCTTTCTGTTTCTAAAGACAATCCTCTTTCCTCGTGGGATCCAATTCACCATTTAAATGCAATTATAAAAACAAATGGAGCAGCTCTAAATCTGGAGCAGGTTCGTTCTTTAGGTGCATTTATTATTTCTGTAAATAAAGTTACTGGTGCTGTAAAAAATCATGCAACAAAACTGGATTTAAAAGTTCTTCCTGGAGAAATTGAAAAACTCCCTGATTTAAAAGATGCAGAGGCAAAAATTTTTAGAATAATTACTCCTGATGGAGAAATGAGAGATTTGCCGGAAATTGCAGCTATTAGAAAACAGATTGCGTCTTTAAATGCAAAAATAAAAAATATAATGAGAACTTTTACATCTGATCCTAAATTGGATAATGTTCTGGAAAGTTCTGTACCTGTTTTACGAGGAAATCATCAGGTTCTTGCTGTAAAATCTAATATGCAGAATAGAATTCCCGGTATTATTTATGAAGTTTCTCAAAGCGGGCAGACTGTTTATATTGAACCTGAAGAAGCAGTTCGTTGTTCCAATGAACTTATTCAAAAAGAACATGATCTGGATGCGGAAATTAAAAAAGTACTGACAGAACTTACATCCAGTTTACAGCCTTCTATTCCTGCTTTTAGGGATGCTCTTCCAATTATGGAACAGTTTGATACAACTTTAGCAGCCGCCAGATGGGGACGTGATAAAAATTGTGTTTATGCAATTCCTGCAGTTGAAGAACCTCCATTGCTGCTTCAGGCCCGGCATCCGTTGCTTGGAGAGAAAGCAGTACCTGTTGATGTAAGATTTATGTCTGGAAAGCGGGTTTTGATTATTACAGGTCCTAATACTGGTGGTAAGACCGTTACTTTAAAGACTTTTGCTTTATTTTCTATGCTTAATCAGGCAGGATTTCCTATTCCTGCAGAAGAGGGGACACGACTTCCTGTTTTTCATGATATTTTTGCAGATATTGGAGATGATCAGAGTCTTGATCAGAGTCTTTCAACATTCTCAGGCCACATGAAAAATATTGCGGAAGCTGTTAAAAAGGCAGATCATAAATCTCTTGTTCTGCTGGATGAACTTGGTAGTGGAACAGATCCTCAGGAAGGAACTGCTATTTCCATGGCTGTTCTTGATAAATTGATTCAAAAGCAATCTTTTGTTCTGGTTACAACTCATCAGGGAATTTTAAAAAATTATGGATATACAAATCCTGCCTGTATAAATGCCTCTGTTGAATTTGATTCATCAACTCTTTCTCCTTCATACCGACTTTTAATGGGAGTTCCTGGTGAAAGTCATGCTCTTGATATTGCAAATAAAAGTGGACTTCCTCCTGAAATTGTAAAGGCTGCAAGAAATTATATTGCTACAGAACAGGCTGATGTTTCAGCACTTATCCGGGGCTTAAATAGAAAACATATTGAATTGAACAAAGTTCAACAGCAGGCAAAAAATGTTCTGGACGAATATGAAGAAAAACTGGATAAGTTAAAAGAGCGTGAACTTGATGTAAAAAGAAAAGAACATGAAATTAAGGCTGGTAAACAGCAGGAATTAAATGATTTTCTTATTCATTCACGCCGTACTTTAGAGAATCTTGTACGATCTTTAAAAGAAGGTGAAATTACAAGGGAAAAAACCTTAGGTGTAAAAAAGTATATTTCAGATCTGGAAAAGAAGACTGAACATTTTGAAGAAAAATTTGAAGCAGAAGAAATTGCATTAGAAAAAGCTGAAGAACAGTTTAAAAAAGAAAAACGAGTTCATCCTGCTTCAAATAAAAAAACAAAAAAGCGAATGAGTAATACAGAAGCTTTAAAATTTGCCACACCAAATAATTTTGAAAACAGAATAAAATTTGTTGAAAAAGAAGAAAAGGAACTGTTTTTTGAAATTGGTGCAGAAGTAAAATCTAAATCTACAGGTGTAAAAGGAAAAATTATAGATAAAGATAAGAAAGGTTCATGGAAAGTTCAGCTTGGCAGCATGAAGATGTCTGTAAAAGAAAAAGATCTTGAACTTATTCCTTGTTCTACAAATATAGTTACTCCTGCTGATTATACAATTGAATATAGTGAAGAAATAATTGGTAACAATGTCATTATAGATAAATCGGCACAAAAACCAGTATTTGAACTTCGGCTTTTAGGAATGCGTTATGATGACGCTATAAAAGCTCTGGAACGTCAGATAGACTTATGTGCATTAAATAACTTTGAGCATTTTAGCGTTATTCATGGAAAGGGAAACGGTGTTCTTCAGCAAGCTGTAAAAGATTACCTTTCACATTCTCCAGTAGTTGAAAATTTTGAGTTTGCTCCGGCAGAAGATGGTGGTGCTGGAAAAACTTATGTATATCTGAAAAAATAAAGAAGGCAAAATAATGGAATGGTTTGAAAAAGAAGATTTTTGGATTAATTATGCTCCAATTATGTTTGATGATAACCGTTGGGCAGAAGCACCAGCTGTGGCTGAATATGTAAAACAAATAGCAGACTTACAAGATGGAGATACAGTTCTGGATGCCGGTTGTGGTCTTGGAAGAATTTCTGTTGAACTTGCATTGCTTAATCTTAAAGTTACGGGTATTGATATTATTCAAAGTGAACTGGATGCGGCAAAGGAAAGTGCAGAAGATGAAGGCGTTGAACTTGAACTGATTAAAGCTGATTTAAGAACCATAGATACAGCACGAAAATATGACTGTGTAATAAACCTTTATACATCTTTTGGCTATTGTGACACCACAGAAGAAGATATGCTTATTTTAAAAAATATGGCTGATTCTGTAAAAAAAGGTGGTACTTTTATTCTTGAATGCACCAGCAGAGAAACTGCTATAATGTATTTTACAGCGGGTGAAAAATTTGAACGGGCAGGAATGGAAGTTACAACTGATTTTGGTGTTGTGGGAGCCTGGGAAGGTCTCAGGTCAAAGTGGATTTTAGATAATAAAGAACAGAATATTCACATTGAGCATGAATTTGTTCAACGTTTATATCCTGCTTCTTTTTTACGTGATAAACTTCTGGAGTTTGGTTTTTCAAAAGCTGAAGTATATGGTGATTACACTCAGACACCTTACGATGATAAGGCAATCACCATGGTTGTAGTTGGAAAAAAATAATTATTTGTATGATTCAGGTCTTTTTTCTTCTGCAATATTAAAATCAATAAAATTGTAGAAAGGATTAAAAGGATCTTCATCCATTTTTACTTCATTGCCAAATCTTATCAACTGACCATTACTTTCAGAAAAAGTTTTCCATTCTGGAAGATTTTCACCATTTGGATTGCCGTATTTTATGAAGTTTAACCAGTAAGAACTCATTATGTTTTCAAGATAAAAATCGGAATCATTATAGTATCTGTTTCTTGGAACGTTTTTGTATGCGTAAACCATCTCTCCTGAGTGATTTGTTCCAATCTGACCATTTTCTTTTTCAAAATAATAAAGATAAACAGGTTTACCCTGATCAGAAACAACTTTTGACCAGCTTTTATGAGGATATGTAAAACAGATTACAGAAAAAACATCTGTATAAAAACGTTTTGCCTCTTTGTTTGTTTTTGGATTTCCATAAAGAGCTAAAGCATGTGCATCAGGAATGTAAGGTGAACGTTCCAGCCAGAAGGTTTCATAATTAGAAAGATTAATTTTCTGGAAAAAGGTGAATGCATTTGCTTCATCTGCATTAAATCCGTTTAATAAGGCTTCTTCATGATTTAATCCTTTTTCATAAAGTTTCCATGGAAATTCTGGCATGGAATATTCATCAACAGTCATAGAATTATTTGCAAATTTTGTTTTTACCAGTTTTTCTGCAGGAACTTTTCTTAATTCGTTTACAGAAGTACATTTAAATTCTTCAAGTATATCCTTTCCCATTTTTAGTGCATTTTCTCTTGTCCGGAATGTGTGGGAAGGAACTGGAACAACTAAAGATGAACTTTCTGCAATTGCTCTGCGAAACAGACCTTTAGAAAGAGGAGAGCAGCATAATGCGTTTACAGATGATGAACCTGCAGATTCCCCGGCAATGGTGATGTTGGCGGTATCTCCTCCAAATTTTGAAATGTTATTATTTACCCATTTTAAGGCTGCTACCTGATCTAATAGACCGTAATTTCCTGTTGTGTGATTTGGACTTTCTGATGCAAGTTCTTCACTGGCAAAATAACCAAAAACTCCAACACGGTAAGCTATTGAAACAAAAATTATGTTTTCTTTAGCAAGATTTTCACCATCATAGCTTTCATACCAGCTTTGTCCGCTTGTGAGACTTCCTCCATGTATATAAACAAGGACAGGAAGTTTTTCGCCCTCTTTTATATCAGACGGTCTCCAGATATTCAGATAAAGACAATCTTCACTTTTAGGGCCATTATCTGTTCTGCTGGAACGATGTGTGTAACCATTATATAACATAGTAAAAATTGGCCCGCTCTGATTTTGCATTGCCATAGGTGCAAAGTGATCGCATTCAAGAATTCCATCCCATTTTTTTACAGGTTGAGGTTCTTTCCAACGGAAATCTCCTGTAGGAGGTGCTGCAAAAGGTATACCGGCATATAATTCTACAGATTTGTCTGCATTGTATACTCCACGGATCATACCATCTGCAAGCTGGATGATTTCAGTTTTGTTTGTTTCTTTTGTATTGTAAGGTCGAACTTTATTTGTAGCGCAAGATGTTAGAATGTTTAATAAAAGGATACTTAAAGAAAATGAATAAATCTTTTTCATAAAAAACTCCTATAACATAGAATTTTTTCTTGATTATATAATATGATAATTCCTATTTATTTGATAGTAATACTATCAGGAAAGGTTATAAAATTTTGTAATAAATCCTAAATAAAAAAACCTGGAAAGTTGATTTTTCCAGGTTTATGAAAACTAAAAAAAATTAGTTAGATATGTCTTTAAACTTTTACTACAGATTGTCGAAGAATCCTTTTGCCTTTAACAATTCTGCATTCAAGATACCACCTAAAGCTGCACCACGTTTTGTATTGTGACTTAATGCTACAAATTTGATATCGAATACGTTACATGGGCGAAGACGTCCAATTACACAAGCCATACCTTTTTCTGTTTCACGGTCTCTGCGTGGTTGAGGACGATTTTCTTCATGGCGAACTACAATAGGATGTTCTGGAGCAGAAGGCAACTTTAATTCCTGTGGAAGAGAAGTATAAGATGTCCAGATTTTTTCAATTTCTTCCATACTTGGTTTTTTGTCTGCAAATTCAAGAGAAACGCAGGCTGTATGTCCGTCAATTACAGGTACACGTGTACAAGTTGATGAAACAATAGGATATTCTGCATTTTCAATTTTTCCATCTTTTACAGTACCTAAAATTTTAAGACATTCTTTTTCAGTTTTTTCTTCTTCTCCGCCAATGAAAGGTACAATATTATCAATCATGTCGAATGAAGGAACACCTGGGTAACCAGCACCAGAAGTAGCCTGCAAAGTTGTTACAACCATTCTTTTAATTGGATAACCTGCCTGAATCAAAGCGTGAATTGGCATCATGTATGTCTGTAAAGAACAGTTTGGTTTTACTGCAATAAAACCTTTATCCCAACCGTGGTGTTT
Organism: Spirochaetia bacterium; assembly: GCA_022768685.1. GTDB lineage: Bacteria > Spirochaetota > Spirochaetia > Treponematales > Treponemataceae > Treponema_D. Next base: position 8,052 of record JALEPQ010000054.1, on the reverse strand, counting down.
TTTCTGTTCTGCAATTACATTTAAGTGATCAAAGTTAATTTCTGGAACCAGCATAGGAACATCTTCTGTCCAGCGGTTGGCAGAGGCATTTGATACAACTGGGATTCCTTCAGCAGCATAAGCAGCTTCAAGATTTTTAATATCTTCTTTTTTAGGAAGTTCAAGTGCAGAAAAGACAAACTGACATTTGCCTATAGCTTTTTCAGCAAGGTTTGCATCTTCAACAGTTAAGTTCTGAACTCCACTAGGGATTTCAGCACCAATTAACCAGCGATTTGCAACTGCATCTTTGTAAAGCTGACCAGCTGAACGAGGAGAAGCAGCAACATAAGTTACTTCAAACCAAGGATGATCTTCCAGTAATTTAATATAGCGCTGTCCAACCATACCTGTAGCGCCTAATACACCAACTTTAATTTTTTCTGACATAGTAATGTTATCCTCCTGGATTACATTGCTAAACAAGTTTGTCAAGGCTTTAAGCGTAGCGTGCCTTGAGGAACTTGTATAACAAGTTTCCTGTTTTTTCAAAATAAAAAGTTTGAAAGCGGGCGTTGCGGGCCGGCGTTTGAGGCCCGCTAGAAGGGGTAGCGACAGACTTTAGGCTGGCGCGTAGGGGAAGACTTTCCCCACCCAATTCTTAAATTCCGCATTCCTAATTTCTAATTATAATCCGCATTCTTTTATTGCTTCTTCAATCTGTTTTTTAGCAGCATCTGTAACTTCAACTAATGGAAGTCTTAATGTGCCAGATGGCATTCCCTTGAAGTTCATTGCATATTTAATTGAGCTTGGATTTCCATCACAGAATTCTGCTTTGAACAAAGGTGCAAGTCTGTAGTGGATTTCTCGAGCCTTAGCAAAATCACCATCTAAACCTGATTGAGCCAGTTCATGCATTAATTTAGGTATCATATTAGAAGCAACGGAAATGATTCCGTCTCCACCTGCAGCTATTAATGGTAATGTCAAACCATCATCTCCAGAAAGAACTGCAAAATCAGGTTTTTTATTCTTTATCTGACCAATAACTTCCATCATCTGAGCAACACTGCCAGAAGCTTCTTTTACGCCGGCAATGTTTGGCAATTCTGCAATGCGTTCAAGTAAATCTGTTGGAATATTTAATCCAGTACGTCCTGCAATATTGTAAACAATGATTGGAATTCCTACTTTTGAACAGGCTGCAAAGTGCTGGTAAATACCTTCTTTTGAAGGTTTATTGTAATAAGGAGTTACAACTAAAGCTCCGTCAGCACCGGCTTTTTTTGCACGTTCACAATAAGCAACAGCATCTTTTGTATTGTTTGATCCTGCACCTAAAATTACAGGAATCTTTTTACCAGATTTTTTTTCGAAGGCGCGAACTTCTTCAAATACAATTTCAATAATTTTATCTTCTTCTGACCCTGGTTTTTCATCCAATGTAGGAGTTTCAGCAGTAGTCCCAAGAGGAACTAATCCGTCAATACCTTCTTCTAACTGGTATTTGACATTTTTTCTGAATCCATCAAAATCAACAGAACCATCAGCATTCATAGGCGTAATTAAAGCCGTAAAAGCACCCTTAAAAATATTCATATCGCACCTCTATAATAAGTATATTTGCGAAACATATTAATATGTTTTTATTATAAATTCAATATATTTTAAGTATAATTAAAGTTCTTAAATTATACTTAAATCTGAAACCCTTGTTTGATATTGCAAATAATCAGGGTAAACGCATTATAAACAAAAATCCGATTTTTTGGCTCCCAGTCACGGTTGCGTGATTCAAAACCGCGCAATAATGCGGAAGCCCTGTACTGAATTCCTCTTTCTATGAAAAATGCTTTACTCTTCAAAAATTACATTTTCGAATCCAAGAGAATTCATGAACTGACTGATTATTCTCTGTGCATAATCTTTTGAATCTTCAAGAATTCCATCTGCCAGCAAATCAGCTGCGATTTCATTTTTTGCATTTTCTATTTCATCAAAAATTTCCTGGGTTGTTATTGGAACAAAAATACTCTGTTTTTCATCAAAAATTTCAAGTTTTGTAAGTTCATTTCCTATAACTTCAGGCTGGGGCAATCTAATATAGATAGTTTTCTTAAATTCATCAAATCTGAAATCCACATCAGTTAATTCTTCTATACCACATTTCAAAATCCCAGAATATTTTATGATACTGTAGCTTTTTGCAAAACCACTGGATTTTTTTAAGCTTATAATGTCACTGTATCTATATTTTGCAGTAACCAGTTCCTGACAAAAAGACAACTGCTTTTCAATAAGTGCATGAGTATTTTCTTTTTTTGGAGAAAAATATTTTTTATTAATAAAATATCCGCCTGCAAGAAATATCAGGGCAACAATCAGTATTGTAACAATTCTCAAGATAATTTTTGTCCCAAGTCCACTTTTTTTTGTTTTATCATTTTTAATATTTTTTTCTCTTTTCATATTTTAATTATAGCTTAAAAAATCTTTTTAAGTTGTTTTTTAAACTCAATTTATTTATCTTTTATATCAAATAGAATAATTTTAGGTTAGAATTAATTAAAAAGACAAACTATCAGGGATTAAAATCTTAAGGTTTTAGATTCTCTGATTTCAGGAGGATTTCTTAATGGCTGATGAAGTTAAAAAAGCTAAAAAAAAGCATGGATTCAATCCTGCTATTATCATCTGGATTCTGGTAATCATTTTTGCAATTGCTGCTGTGGGATCTAGTTTTTATGTAGTTGATGAAACAGAACAGGCTGTTATTACCAGATTAGGAAGATATACAACTACAACAGGTTCTGGTCTGCACATGAAAATGCCCTTTGGAATTGATAAAGCATACAGAGTTCCTGTAAAAGTTGTACAGACAGAACAGTTTGGTTTTAAAACCGTAAAAGCAGGCAGAAATAGCGAATACAAAAATAATATCTCAAATGAAAGCACAATGCTTACAGGGGATTTAAATATTGTAGATGTTGAATGGATTATTCAGTACAGAATTGTTGATCCTAAGCAATGGTTATTTGGAGTTCAGGAAAGGAAACAGACTATTAGAGATATTTCCCGTTCAGTCATTAACACTCTTGTTGGTGACAGAGCTATTCTTGATGTAATGGGTAAAGAACGTTCAGCTATAGAAGTTCTGGCCTTAGATATGATGAATGAAAATTTTAAACAGCTGGGACTTGGAATCAGTGTAATTGCCGTAAAACTTCAGAATATTGTTCCTCCAAGTGGAGTTCAGGACGCATACGAAGACGTCAATAAAGCCATTCAGGATATGAACCGTTTCATAAATGAAGGTAAGGAAGCCTATAACGCAGAAATTCCAAAAGCACAGGGTGAAGCAGATAAACAGATTCAGATTGCACAAGGTTATGCTGCAGAACGAGTAAACAAGGCAAAAGGTGATGTTGCAAGATTCAATGCAGTTTATGATGAATATAAAAAAGCTCCTGCCGTTACAAAAGAACGTATTTATCTTGAAACAATGGAAGAAATTTTTGGAAGCGAAACAAAACCTGATTTAATTGACAACAATCTAGAAAATGTTCTGCCAATTAAAAATCTAAAAAACTAAGGAGAATGTAGTAATGACTAAGAAAAATAAAAAATTTATAGGCTGGCTTTCAGCAATCCTTGTTCTTTTAATTGTTTTCCTCTTTATGGGTCCTCTTTACATTGTAAATGAAGGTAATCAGGTTGTAGTTACTCGTTTTGGTAGTATTGTAAATACTCATACAGAAGCTGGACTGTATTTTAAAATTCCATTTCTTGACAAAGTAACAACTTACCCAAAACTCGTACTTTCCCTTGATGGTGATGAACAAAGAATTCCTACAAAAGAAAATCAATACATTATAGTAGATACAACAGCAAGATGGAGGATTGCTAATCCTGCAAAATTCTATCAGAACTTTACAACTTTGGATAATGCGTATAATAAACTTTCTGATGTAATAGATTCTTCTACACGAACAGTTATAACTCAAAACAAATTAAGTGAAATTGTAAGAAGTTCTAATCTCATTAATGACAAAAACGATTTTGATGACGAAGATGAAGATGAAGAAACTAAAGAAATTGAAAATCTTGTAAATGATTCAACCACAAATGAAGTCATTCTAAAGGGAAGAAGTGTACTTTGCAAACAAATGACTGCAGAAGCAAATAAACTTGTTCCAGAATACGGAATTGAATTAATTGATATTGTACCTCGTCAGGTAAAATATTCAGATGAATTAACAGAATCTGTTTACAATAGAATGATAAAAGACAGAAATCAGGTTGCTCAGGCATATCGTTCAAGAGGTGAAGGAAAAAAAGCTGAATGGCTTGGTAAACTTGAAAACGAAAAACGTTCTATTTCTTCTGAAGCTTACAAAAAATCAGAAGAGATAAAAGGTGCTGCAGATGCAGAAGCAACAAAAATATATGCAGAAGCATACGGAAAGGACCCTAAATTCTACGAATTCTGGAAGAGTATGGAATCATACAAAACAACATTAAAAGACTACAACGCCACATACAGCACAGGAATGGATTACTTTAAGTATTTATACTCTCCAAATGGTAGATAGAAAAAACGTTAAAAAAAAATGCGAAGGCATTTTTTTAGTTTTTACTTACTCAAAAAAAACGTTAAAAAAAAATGCGCAAGCATTTTTTTAGTTTTTACTTACCTAAAAAAAATAAGCAAAAACGTTAAAAAATAACAGGAAGAAAATAGATGGACTTAATTAAAATTGAAAATAAATCAATCAGCCTGAACTCAAATCTGACAGAATCTGCATTTGGTAAAACCCAATTTGGTATTTTATCTCAATACCAGGGAATTGTAGCCACCAGCAAAGGCGGATTAGATTCATCAGAATTTAATTTTAGTTTTGAACCATGGACTTTTCAGGAAGTAAAATCTTTTGAAACAGGATATGAAGAACCTGTAGCATTTTTTAATGGCAGCTGTGATTCCCTTTTTGAGAACACACAGACACTATTAAAATATTTTGCTGCACAAGATTCCGTAGAAAAATTTGAGGGAGTCTTTGCAGCAATTTCTGCAATATTACAGGCAATTCAAAAAAATATTGATTTACCTTACGTTGGTGCTGGTGGAATAATCATCAGCACAAATAAAGAAGAAACTTCTGTAATTTTTCTGCCTGCCCTTCTTTTTAAAACATCAGTATTTTCTCTACCAGCAGATGATTATGCATTCGAACATAACCTATGGGTAAATGAAACTCTCTCTGGAAAAGAGGCCTTGAAATTTGAGGCAGCTTCTCTTACCTATAGTCTGCTTACAAATCATTTTCCTTATCCAGCTACAGACATTACAGAACGCAATGCGGATTTACTGGATAAAAAATATGTACCTCTTAAAGTTCTTTTACAAAAAATTGATTCTATCGTTACAGAAAAAATTGACTTATGCCTTACAGCGCCTTCAAAAGCAGAAGATTTTCCTTTAGCCCAACTATATACACTAAAAAATTCCTACAAAGAATTTATTCCTTCAGATACCGACTATGAAGAAAAAGAATATGAATATCTGAAAAACCGAATAAAAGCCATTAATGCAAAACGAAAACTCAGACGAAATGTAGGAACTTTAATAGGAATTGGAATTGGAATAATCGGTGCTATTATTGTAGTAATAAGTATGATCGATGCTCATAATGAGCAGTATTCATCAAAGGGGCTTACATCCACTCAAACGGTAGAATGTTTCTTTACAGGAATCAACGATTTGAATACAGGAATGCTTGAATCTATTACAAAAGGAAGCCATGCAAAAAGTTTTGTAAATGTTGTAAGCCAGATTTATGTATCAAGTACACAACGTCAAACTTATGCTTTTGATTATGGCTATTGTGATCCTGCTGAATGGGCTGCCTATGTGCAATCCCCAGAAGATTTGAAAAAAGCAGGAGTTTACGGTGTTACAAATGTACTAATAGATGGAAAAAAAGCAAATCTCCAGCAAAGAACATTCAGAAACAAAGATAAAATAAAACCTTTAAGAAAAGAAAATGATGAAGTTCTGCATGATGGTATTACAAAACAATTTTTTGCAACTTACTATGTAGTTCATTCAGAAGGCGAATTTCAGGAAATATTTGTAAATAAAGTCGAAAGTACAATCACAGTTACATACAAAGGAACTAAATGGATTATTACAGATATTTCTGTAAATAATACACCTGTTGAATTGGATTATAATAAATTTATTGATGATTACTTTATGAGCCTTGAAAAACATGAAGGTAATGTAAAAGAAGCTGTCAATGAATTAAAGGCAAGTTATATATGGTTACCAGATTCAGAACTTATTCCAGAACTGTAAAAGCAGTCTGCACAGTAAATGAAGGAATTGCAGAACCTGTCACAGAAGATTCTGCAGTTTCTCTCCTATTTGATCCCAAAAACTCATTACAGCATGTACATTCTTCTACAACGGTAATATTTTCATTTTTTATACCACATTTTTCTAAAACCGAAAGATTAGCTTTTTCAAGGGATAGTCGATACAGTTTTCCACTGCCGTTATTCCACACCACAGGAAGTCCTCTTCCACCACAATAGCAGTCTCCACCAGCTTCAAGTTCAGTTACACAATCCGGAGTAAATTTTTCTGCAAAGTAAGCAGCCCTCTCTTCATTTACAATATAACAACAATCTCTGATATGAGGTCCAATAACAATAGAAAAATCTTCTGGACAAGAGTTGTATTTTTCAAAAGCCAGTTTCAGAGCCTCTTCTACAATTCCAGTCCCCTTCCATCCAGAATGCACAACTCCAAAAACTCCACTTTTTTTGTCAAAAAGAAAAAGTGGCATACAATCCGCTACTGTCACTGTTGGAATTAACATATTATTTGCTGTAATTATTCCATCTCCAAGTAAACCTTGATTTTCACCAGAAGATGAAAACTGATAAACAGTTTTTGAATGAATCAGTTCAACCGGAACAAACTCTTTTTTAGGAACATTTAATTTTCTTTTTATTAATTCCAGTTTTTCTACTCGATTTACATTATTTTCATTCCATCTGAACCTCATTGATCCGCATTTCTTTACAGTCATTCCGCATTTTATACCAGAAAGAGATTCTTCCCCATAATAAAAGGGAAATGTTACAAAAAGTATTTCATCAAGCTTTTCTTCAATTTTTATTTTATGCATCTTTAAAAGACTTATCTATTGATTCAAATTCTGAAATATAGAAAACGCAATTTTTTAGCAGCTTTCTGATTTCAAAAAGACTTTCCCGCCACAATCGATTTCCTTTTCCTTTTAAGCTTGTCCAGTTTTGAAGATTTTCATGGACACCATCTTTATCATCATCAAAAAAACCATGAAAAACCCCATCCATTCCACGACAACCAGAAGTAAACTGTAAGATGATATCTTTAAACTCATTATTTATCTGACTCATTATTGAAGCAACCTGAGTTTTCATCTGATTATTTTTTATGGAAGAACTGGCAAATTCTTTAAGAAGTATTCCATATTCACCTTCAGGAGAGAGTTTTGCTGTTAAATTTGTGAATTTAGTATTTGCCTGAACAAATAAACTCAGGTTTTCAGAATATTCAGTTCTATTTTCACTTTTAATGAATACACCTTCCATCATAACATCATTTAAAATTGGAAGGATTTCTCCATATTTTTCAAAGGAAAACCATGTTAGAAAACCACCTGTAAGTTCATAAGAAAAGTTTACAGGTATCCACAATCCCTTCCATGGAGTGTATTTTAAAACAGGGAAAGTCTCCAACGAAAAGTCAATTTTCAAACTGTTTCCAAGCTGATTTTTTTTACGTTCCCGAACCCATTCATTCCATCTGATTTCAAGAATTTTTTTCCATTGAGTTTTAAAACTACTAAACCAGTCTTCTGCTCCAGAAATAGATTGTGGTTGCCAGTCATAGTTTTGATTTATAATCTTTCCTATTTTTTTAACAGGCACCGTTATTCTGAACATCTGAATAACTGCAAAATGACTATTAGCCTGAGCTAAATATTCTTTTACCTGTCGTTCAAGTTCCACATTCTG
>JALEPQ010000046.1 GCA_022768685.1 Spirochaetia bacterium | reverse complement strand
TTTTTGTGGCTGCTGCGAAGCGGCAGTTCAATAGTTTCTATACCACAAAAAGCGTGTAGCGCATTATTGCGCGGTTTTGAATCACGCAACCGTGACTGGGAGCCAAAAAATCGGATTTTTGTTTATAATGCGTTTGCCCTAAGAGATTATATTCTTTATTAATTGCAAATAAATTTTCTGTGGAATTATTATTCATCACTACTATGAGGATGGGCTTTTTTATATGTTTCTATCAATTTTTCTGTTGTTAAATGCGTATATCGTTGAGTTGTAGAAATATTTGCATGACCAAGCATTTCCTGAACCAAACGAACATCAGCCCCATTGCCAATCATTGTTGTAGCAAAAGTATGTCTAAATGCATGGGGATTAACATGGTGATTTATACCTTCCGGTCCAGAATATCTATTTAAAATATATCGTAAGCCGCCAGTTGTAAGAGGCAAACCTTTCTGATTAATGAAAACACGATCTGTAGGTGTCTGGATATTATTACTTTCAATACATTTTTTACGGTCCGGTAAATAAATTTCCAAAGAAGTTTGAGCATCCTTTTCAAAATAAACAACTCTGTCTTTATTTCCTTTTCCACGAACTATTGCTTTGTGATATCCTTCAATAAAATCTGACAACTTTAAATTAATAATTTCACTAGCACGACAACCTGAAGAATACAACATATCAAAAATACACTTATCTCTGGTTTCCCACAATAACTCGTGTACTAAAGGTTGATTACATAATTGGGTTACTTCTGTTGAAGTCATAAATCTGGGCATTTTTTTTGGCAAACGCACGGTTTTTAATTCAATAGCGGGATTCCTTTCCAGATATCCAAAATTTCTGCCGTATGAAAACAAAGTTCGCACTGCAGCAATAAATCTATTTACAGAAGCAGAAGCCCTCTGTTTTTTTGAGAGTTGACCAATACATAAAAGCAGATTTTCTTTAGTAACATCCTTTATATCCATTTGAGGAGATAAAAATTCCATAAGATGATTCAAATCATTTCTGTAACTAATAATAGTATTTGAAGATAATCCACGTACACTTTCTAAGTAGAGAAGAAATTCATCAATAAGCTGGCTTAATTTCATAACTTGATTATCGTCAGTAATTACAAATAAAAAAAGCCTTCTGTAACACACAGAAAGCTTTTTATCCAAAACAAAAAATTAATCCGCATTTTCTGATGGCATTGCCATTTCTTCTGCATCCGCTGAATGCAAATAATCGCAATCTGGATTAATGCAAGATTTGTAAGAACCATTCTTTTTGTCATACTTTTCTACAAGGAACCAGCCGCATTTTGGACAATATGAATCTATAGGCTTAAAATGACTTATAAATGTACAAGCAGGATAATTTGTACATCCATAGAATGCACGACCTCTACCCTTATTTTTTCGTTCTACAATATCTCCACCACAATCCTTACATGGACATTTTGCTAAAGGAATTGATTTAGTATTATGACACTCCGGGAACCCTGTACAAGCAAGGAAGAATCCAAAACGACCAAGTTTTTTTATTAAAGGTTTACCACACAATTCACATTTCTGGTCAGTCTCTTCATCAAGAAATCCTTTTATACTTTCTGTATTCTCCATAACTTCGTCAACACGTTTACGGAAAGGTCCATAAAAATCATGAATCATATCATTCCATACAAGTTCGTCAGCTTCTACTTTATCAAGTGTAGTTTCAACTTCAGCAGTAAACTGTTCATTAATTACAGCAGGGAAACTTTCCACAAGAATTTTAGAAATCATTCTTCCTAACTGAGTTGGCACCAGCTGCTTATTCGAACGGGTAACATAATAACGATCCAATAAAACTGAAATAATTGGAGCATAAGTAGAAGGACGGCCTATACCTTTTTCTTCCAGCATACGAACAATTGATGCATCAGTATAGCGGGCAGGACCTTGAGTAAAATGCTGTTCTGGATGGAAAGAACCAGTCTGCAGCTCTTCACCTTCTTTCATAGCAGGAAGTGATGTTGATTTATCTTCTTTTGAAGCAAGAAGCTTAATTACATGATAAAAACCTTTTTCACTAATTTTGCTGGCAGCAACACGGAATACCGCATCACCACTTGTAATTTCAACAGAAGTAGTTACCATTTTTGCATTATTCATTTGAGAAGAAACAAATCTTTCCCAGATGATAGAATACAATCTGAACTGATCATGTGTAAGATATTCTTTTACACTTTCTGGAGTATAAGATGTATATGTTGGACGAATACCTTCATGAGCATCCTGGGCAGCTTTTCCCACTGTATAGTGAATTGGTTCTGCAGGAAGATCTTCAGGATGATTTTTTGAAATCCAGTTACGAACATCAGCTAAAGCTGTATCTGAAATACGAACAGAGTCAGTACGCATGTATGTAATTAAACCAACTCGATTTTCTCCAATGTTAATACCTTCATACAACTGCTGGGCAATCTGCATAGTTTTTCTTGAAGTATAACCAAGCCGGTTTGCAGCATCCTGTTGAAGTTTAGAAGTAGTAAAAGGTGCTTTTGGTCTTACTGTTTTTTCTGATTTTTTGATTGAAGAAACAACACAAGGTGAATTCTTAATCTGATCAATAATCTCATTTACAACAGATTCTGATTTTAATTCAGGTTTTTCACCTTTATACTTAACAAGCTGAGCTGTAAAATTAGATTTTCCTTTTGAAAAATCAGCATCCAAAGACCAGTATTCTTCAGGAATAAAATTTTCAACCTCTTCTTCTCGTTCACATATAAGTCTTAAAGCAACAGATTGAACACGTCCTGCGGAAAGTCCATTTTTTACTTTAGCCCACAAAAGAGGACTTAAGTTATAACCAACAAGACGATCCAATACACGTCTTGCCTTCTGAGCATTCACTTTTGACTCAACAATTTCTCCAGGATGCTGAACAGCCTCTTTAATAGCAATTGGAGTAATTTCATTAAAAACAATACGATTTATTTTTGCATCAGTTTTATCTTTTAAGGCATTATTTAAATGCCAGGCAATAGCTTCTCCTTCGCGGTCATTATCGGATGCCAGTAAAACAACATCTGATTTTTTTGCATCTTTCTGTAGTTCCTTTAGAAGTTTTGCTCTACCACGAACAGTTATATATTCCGGCTGAAAGTTATTCTCTATATCAATTGCCATTCTTGATTTAGGTAAATCAATTAAATGTCCCATAGACGCTTTTACTGTGTAACCTGGACCTAGATACTTTTCAATAGTATGAGCCTTTGCTGGAGATTCTACAATTACTAACGTTTGAGGTGTTTTTACTTTCTTTGTTGCCATAATTTATCCTTAAAATAACTCTCCCTGTTTGGGAATATTTTTCCGCTGCCCGGGTGCTTCCACCAGAGCACTGCAATAATCTTTATAATTTTTAACAACCGGTGCACCTGCTTCCAGATACTTTTCCGGAGTATTTTCTAATTTATATCTTGAAACAGTTCCTTTTGCATGAGCCTTCTCAAGATCAGTATAAACCAGATGAGAAACCTTCTGTGCATTTTCACAAAAGGCAATTTCATGAAACATAACATCTCTGCCATATTCCAAAGCAAAATCTGCAGTAATTAACGCACCACTACCTGCAGGTGCCTCAATAACCACAGTTGCAGGAGATAAAGCAGCTATAATTCTGTTCCGTTCAACATAGTGCCATTTAGCCATTCCCATTCCAGGTTCATATTCACTAACTAAAAGTCCACCACTTTGAATAATCTGGGCAGCCATTCTCTTATGACTGGCAGGTAAGATTTCATCAATTGAACTTGGCAAAACTGCAATGGTTTTTCCAAGCACTATGGGATTTCCATCTCTTTCCAGATAATCAAAATATGCATCAATTGCACCTTGATGAGCAAAACCATCTGCGCCATTTGCAAGTCCGGAAATAACATTACAACCATCAATTACTGCATCATAAGCAAATTGTCTTGCTGCAATTTTCCCAGACGTAGTAAGACGCCTTGTTCCTACCACAGAAACACAACGGTTCTTTAATATCCTTACATCACCTCTGCAAAAAAGAAGATAGGGACAATCATCTATCTGACGCAAGGCTTCAGGATAATCTTCATCAGAAAACAAAACCACCTGGATACCTAAAGTTCTGCAAAAATGAAGAGCAATTTCCGCACAATGAAAATTTTCCTTCCCATTCCATACAGCCTTAGTTAGATTCCGGCCAATTAAATTTTCTATATCATTTATAGAAGATAATGAAAGTTTATCAGCACTGTCAATATTTTCAAGTAAAATTTTTTTTTCAAAAAATTTCAAGAAGGTAATACGAGAAATAGATAAATGTAATAAAATATCTTTATCAGTAAGCTGCATTTAGTGCTGTCTGTTTAAATGACTCCGCTATAGATTTTACTTCTGCCGATTTAGTTGTTGCCAGAACTTTATCATACATCTTTACAGCACTATCAAAATCAGCTGTTCCATAATAACATCTGGCGAGAACCATCATAGCATCAACATTTTTTGTATCAATTGTAAGAAGTTTTTCCAGATGAGGAATTGCCTTCTCATGTTCACCTAATTCAAAACTATAAATTATACTTACACCGTAAAGTGCACGAACGTATCTGGGTTCAATTTCAATAGCCCGCAGATATGCTTCTTCTGCAGTTTTTAGATAATTATAACGTATTTCATTTGAACCGGTTCCTCCAAAATCAAGGGCAGCATGACTCATATAGCCGGCACAAACTCCAACCCAATAGTACAAATTCTGATTGTTTGGATAAAACTGAAGTGCCTGCTGATAACATTTTAAAGCTTCACCATACATTCCATTATCAATATATCTGGATCCCAGCATTTTATACCAGATTCCTATCTGCTGATTAGCAAGCTGAATATCAACAACTCTTTCCTGATATTTCTCAATTGCATCTTTCAATTCTTCTATACTGGTAGGATTTGATACACCTTCTTCAAGTTTCTGATACCTTTTTACAGTTTTGTTTGAAACTCCACATGAGGTAAAAACTGAAAGCAATAAAATTCCAGATAATAAGATTAAACTTTTTTTCATTTTTTCCACCCGTTTTCCTTATTTTCTAATGTGAATGATTAATTGTCAATTTTAAAATATTTTTCATGAGCTTCTTCAAGCTGATTATTAGTAACATGAGTATAAATTGTTGTAGTTGATAAATCGCTATGTCCCAGTAATTCCTGAACAGAGCGTAAATCAGCACCACCGGAAAGCAGATGAGTAGCAAAAGAATGTCTCAGAGTATGAACTTTTGCATGAACACCACTCATTGTTTCCAGTTCTTTAAATCTTTTCCAGACACCTTTACGGGAAATTGGTTCACCTTTGTAATTAACAAAAATCTCAGGAACACTTTTTCCTTTAATTAGTTCAGGTCTTACTTCATTTAAATAAACAATCAGTTTATTTTTTGCTCTATCTCCAAAAGGAACAAGTCTTTCCTTATCACCTTTACCATGAACAAGAATAACACCTTCTTCAAGATGTAAGTTAGACACTTTTAACTCACAGGCTTCACTTATTCGTAAACCACAGGAATAAATCAATTCAAAGAGAGCATCATCTCTTTTTCCCAGATAATCAGAAGTATCTATACAGGAAAGTAATTTATCCACCTGATCAACAGATAACACTTTAGGAAGAGCTTTTACAGTTTTTGGTCGTTCTAATAATAGAACTTTGTTTTCATCCCAAATTTGTTTTCTAACCAGGTAATCTCCTAAAGCCCGTAATCCAGAAAGATCTTTTGCTACTGTCAGTTCATTACACCCATCAGTTTTTCTCTTTACAAGAAAATACATAAGTTGCTGTAAAGTTACATCTTTTAATTTTATACGTTCCGTTTGAAGCCATAATAAAAACTCCTCTACTGAAATCTTATAAGTTTCAGCAGTATTAATGGAGTTTCTTTTTACTAAGATTAAATCCGAGTAAAACTGATTAAGAAATTTTTCAATACTCAGTTTTTCTTTTTCCAAACCTTACACCCAGGTCCTTAATCATCAGTTAATTTTATAGTTTTGTTAAATTCAGTTTTCCCCCATATAGCAGGCTGAGACAAATCTCCGTTATTTACATATCCTGCAGGAGCTGAAAAAGTTTTTCTATTTAATTTGAAATCCGGTTCATTTGAATCAGTATCAAACAACGCAGATCCCCATGCCTTATTAGTATCAGGAGTTTTTTCACTACCAGCAAATAAATCCCTTTGAACTGGAGCAGAAGTTTTTTGAGTAAACCCTGTTCTTACAGCAGTAGATTCAGTACCTGGATGAAGAATACTAGACAAATCAGAACTTCTTACAACTGTACCATCATCAACAATTGGCAGCGGCTGTTCTTCTTCAACAACTTTTGACTCTTCCTTTATAGTTTCTGAATTGTCAAAACCAGTAGCAATAACAGTAACACTGATTTTTCCTTCCATTTCTGGCATCTCTACTTGACCCCAGAACATATGCATATCTTCATCAGCAGAAGCAGTAACTATTTTACAAATTTCACTTACTTCAGCCATAGAAATTTCTTCAGAAGCACAAATGTTTACAAGAATATTTTTTGCACCATCAATTCTTGAATCTTCCAGCATAGGATTATTTATAGCAGCATAAGCAGCATCTGTAGCTCTGTTTTCACCTTCTGCAATACCAATACCAAAAATTGCATTTCCCTGACCACTCATTGCATTTCTTACATCAGCAAAGTCTGTATTAACATCACCAGGTTTAGTAATAATATTTGAAATACCTTCTACTCCCTGACACAAAACTTCATCAGCCTTTTTAAATGATTCTTTAACTGAAAGATTTTTATCAATTATTTTAAGAAGACGTTCGTTTGGAATAACAATAAGAGAATCTACCTGTTCGTGCAATTTTTCAATTCCAGCCTTAGCCTGTCGCATACGAACACGGCCTTCAAATTCAAAAGGAGTTGTAACTACAGCAACAGTCAAACAGCCTAATTCACGGGCAATTCGTGCAACCACGGGAGCTGAACCTGTTCCTGTACCACCTCCCATTCCGGCAGTAATAAATACCATGTCAGCACCACGAAGTTCATTTGTGATTAATTCAGTATCTTCTTCAGCAGCCTGTTCTCCTATTTCAGGACGTCCACCTGCTCCAAGACCTTTAGTAACTTTCTGACCTATTGCAATTCTTTTTTCCGCTTTTGATCTGTTTAAAGCCTGTAAATCTGTATTAAGAACTATAAATTCTACATTACTAAGTTTGCGAGATATCATTCTGTTAACTGCATTAGAACCACCACCACCGCAGCCAACTACTTTAATTTTAGTCTGATTGAAATCGTTTAAAGCCTGATTGAACTGTGAATCTTCATCTTCAACAATTGAAATACCAAGATTACTCATTTTTCCTCCCACTTTTACCCAACACCTAAAATCAAATCTTTTTTAAATAATTATTGACTTTAAGTTTTAAAGGTTCTTTTTAAACCTTATATATAAGGCTTCCCCAAGCCTGTTTATTATTTACTATACCTTAAAAGAAAGTTTTGAAAAATCTCTTAATAGGATTTTCCCCTTCATTGGAAGATTTTTCTTTCTTAAATTTAGATTTTTTATATGAAGGTTTACTTTTTGCCAATCCTTGATTAGCAACAACAAGTCCTACTGCAGTAGCAAAATCAGGTCTACGATAATTTTCTTCAATTCCACCAAGATTTTCAGGAACACCAAGCCTTACTGAAGATGTTTTAAATACGTTCTGGGCAAGTTCTATAACACCATCCATCTGGGCACCGCCACCAGTAAGAATAATATTTCCAGAAAGTTGTCTAATTGAATTATTTGTATTCTTTATAATTGCATCCTTAGACATTCTGAAAATCTGTTCCATTCTGGCTTGAATAATCTGACATAACTGGGATTTATAAATAATTTCTGGAGCTCTTCCGCCTACACCTGGTAAAATAACTTCTTCATCATTTTCTTCTGTAATCCCCTGAAGCCAGCAGCAGCCTGATTTTAATTTTATATCTTCTGCAGCACTAGAAGGAATTCCGGTAACTATAGCAATATCATTTGTAACAAGACTTCCTCCAACAGGAACAGAAGCTGTACTTACAGGAGACCCATTAATTAATACAATAATATCTGTAGTTCCGGCACCAAGATCAATTAAAATAGAACCCAAATCCATTTCATCTTGATGACAGACAGCCTGTGTAGCAGCCAGAGTTTTTAACATCACTCCATCCAATCTGTAATTTGCTCTTGAAACACAAGTATTTATATTCTGAATAATATTTTTTGAAGCTGTAACTATATGTACTTCCGCTTCAAGTCTTGTTCCCATTCTGTGAATAGGATCAGAAATTCCACCAATACCATCAACAATATAATTCTGTGGAATTACATGAAGTTTTTCTCTATCAGCAGGAACAGGAATTGCAGTTGCACTTTCAATTACTCTTGCAATATCATCTGTATTAATTTCTTTATTTCCTCTTCCAGAACTTGAAACAGGAACTGTTCCTCTGGAATTCTGACTTACAATCTGAGAACCACCAATCGCTGTAATTACAGATTCAACCAAAATTCCTGAATTTTGAACGGCATCTTCAACAGCAAGTCTGATAGCTTCTTTTGCTTCTTCAATATTTACTATAATACCATTACGCAAACCTGCTGATTTTCTTGCGGCAGTTCCAGCAATCTGAATTTTTCCAGTTTCTACATTCAATTCACCAATTGCAACTCTTATAACACTAGTACCTATATCAAGACCAACAACAATACCGTCTGCCATTAAAAACCTCTATTTTGTTCTGTATGAAACTGAACCATATCTTAAATCAATTTCAGAAACATCTGAGCCAAGCTGATTTACAACATCAAGTACAACCATCATATACTTTAATGAGTCTTCATTCAATGCACGGTCAGTAAGAACTCTCACATGAGACTGAGAAGGAATCAATGCTAATTCATAGTTGCCGTATTCTTTAGGAATAACACAAATTTCAGCTATACTTGCAAAATATTTTTGTGGTAATCCACCAATTTTTGAAATCTGATCAATCAATGGTTTATATTTGTTTGGAATGCGCATTCCCCCAGCCATATATTCAACTGGTAAACCAGAAATAATTGGTACAATATTTGAATCAAAAACAGTTTCTTTAGTACATGGAAAAAGAACTCCATTTTTATCAATCTGCAAAGCAGTAGAGCAGCCATTTTCAATAATGAATGTTAAAGCCACTCTTTCTCTTTCCTTTATATCAACTGTAACTTTATCAGGAAAATGTTTTTCAACTACAACACTTTCAATTACAGGTTCTGAAGATAAAATTGCAGCCGCTTTATTTACATCAAAAGTAAACCAGTTTGTATTATCAACAGCAGATAATTTATTACAGATATCGTCTGCACTGAAATGTTTTACTCCATTTACACTAACAGTTGGACTTGAAAGACTTGGCATAACAAATTTATATGCAACAAGCTCTCCCAAAAGAATCACACACAATGCAAAGAAGATAATCTTAATGATTTTAATTTTTGAATCTACCTTTTCATCCTTTACCACATCCATTTTTTCTGATGTTCCCAGGAATAAATCGTCATCAAGATTAACAAAAGCTCCAATATCACTCATTTTTTTAACTCCACCCTATATATACAACAACGATTCAATATTAGAATCGTCATTTTTATTCACTTTTTCATCTAATTCTTCACCACGTGAAGCATTTAAAATAAAACCACACATTATCATGGTCATAATGATTGAAGATCCTCCTAACGAAAAGAAAGGAAGTGGAATACCTGTAGAAGGTAATAATCCGCATACAACCATACAATTTACTAAAGATTGTAAAAAAATTACAGAAACACATCCAAAAGATGCATAAGCAGAAAATCTGGAAGGACATTTAAATGCAGTTCTATATCCTCTCCAGGCAAAAAATCCTAATAAAAATAAATATAGAATTACACCAACAAATCCCATAGCTTCAGCCCAACCTGCAAAAATATAGTCAGCCTGAACTTCTGGAATACTATTAATCCTGAATAAACCTTTACCAATTCCATTTCCAAAAAATCCGCCTGCACTTATGGCAATTTTTGAATTTCTCATCTGATAATTTACATCAGAAGCAAATTCATTTGGTCTAAAAAAACCAATCAGACGTTCCATTCGGTACTGTTCAAGACAAATCATTAGAATAATTGTAGGAATTGCAATAAAAGCAAAAGGAACCATCCATTTCAATTTTTCACCTGAAATAAAGAAAATAAGAATTCCAATTAAAGCAATAAAAACTCCTGTAGAAAAGTCTTTTTGTAGAAAAACTAACCCTACAAAGAACATCAACCCTATTACACCTGGTAAAACTGTTTTATCTTCTTCAAGCTCAACCTTACTCTGTTTTTCAAAAAAATTTGCCAGAAATAAAATCACAGCAAACTTTACAAGTTCTGATGGTTGAAAAGAAAATCTCAATGGCATTTTAATCCATCTTCTTGCGCCATTTTTTTCTATTCCAAGTGGAGTAAAAACTAAAATACACAAAATAACAGATCCAAGTACAATCAGCGGAACCATTTTTTTTATTACTTTCATATCCAGAAGCATGAATGCAATAAACAAAACAAAACCTACTAATGAACAAGCCAACTGACGTCTTGTAAAGTAAAAAGAATCTTTAAACAAGCGCTCCCCAGCAGACTGAGAAACAATCAGCAGAGTAAAAATCCCTAATCCCCACAATAAAATCATTGAAATAAACAACGAAATATCAATTTTGTGATATTTTTCAATTGGTTTTGCTGCATAAAAAGTAAAGTTATCCATAATTATTTTCCAACCTTACCTTCTTTACAAAGCATAGGAACAAGTTTTTCAAGTTCCATACTGTGAGATCCTTTTAAAAGAATCACATCATCTTTTTTACAAAGTTCATTCAGTTTTTTAGAAATATTATTGAAAGTGTCCTCTGAATTTTCTTTATAATAATAAATTTCTGTCTGTCCTTTTAAAGCTTTATAAGCCGGTTCAATTTCACTTCCCACTAAAAAAACCGATTCAAAATTGCATCCCTTTAATTTCTCACCAATCATTTTATGAGCTGATTCAGACTGAGAACCTAATTCCTTCATATCCGCCAGCACATAAAATTTTCTTCCATCATTTAATCCGTTACAAAAATCAATAGCCTTGGACATAGAATCAGGGTTAGCATTATAACAATCTTCAATCAAAGTAACAGATTCATCATTACAAAGACTAACTTTTTTTGATTCCATTCTTCCAGAAATTTTTCCAAGTCCTTCCAAACCTTTTCTGATTTCATCCGCAGTAATACCAAGATGCTTTGCACAAGCAACAACACCTAAAGCATTTTGATAATTATACTCTCCATTCAAAGGAAGATTTACTTTTATACCATCTACAGAAAATTCAGTTCCTTCTAATCCTTTATCTTTTATAAAATGAACTCCAGATTTTTCTTCAGGAACATTTTTACCATAGGTTACTACATCACCTTCAACATTTTCTGTCAGATATTCTACAAAGTTATCATCAGCTGGAACAAAAGCAGCACCATCTTTGGGAATATAATTAAAAGATTTTCTTTTTTCTTTAGCAATATTTTCCCGGGAACCTAAAAGTCCTATATGTGCAGTTCCAATATTTGTAATAATTCCATATTTTGATTTTAACACTTTTGAAATTTCACCGATTTCATTTTCCCGATTCATTCCCATTTCAAAAATTCCAATTTCATGTTCTTTACGAATATTAAATACAGAAAGTGGTAATCCTGTTTCAGAATTAAAATTTCCTTTTGTATATACAGTATGATTTTCACCAAAGTGTTCTTTTGCAACACTGACCATCATTTCCTTTGTAGTAGTTTTTCCACAAGATCCTGTAATACTTACTTTAATCAAATCATTAGACATTTTTTCAACATAAGCTTCTGCAGCATCTTGTAATGCATGCAAAGTATTCTCAACAAGAATAAAAGTTACAAAAGGATATATAACTGGAAGTCTGTTTAATTTTAATAAACTTGTTTCATAAGTAGATTCGCTCATTAAAACTACAGAAGCGCCTTTTTCAACAGCCTGTTCAATATATTTATGTCCATCCTGAAATTCTCCAATCAATGGCACAAACATAGTGTCTTTTTCCACTAATCTGCTGTCAGTCTGTACAGAAGAAAAAAAACAATTTTCAGATTTACTGATAAGTTTTCCCTTTACAGCTTTTACCAGTTCACTTAACTCCAATAAGCTATCCATTTTATTTATTGTCTCCCTTCATCTCCACACGAACTATATCTTCTGATTCAGCTTTGTGCATTCCCAATTCTTCAACAGCAATTTTTTCAATTCTGTCTGCACTGGAAAGTACACTGATATCACTTACAAGTTTTTTATTATCTTCTATCAATTTTTCCTGTTTTTTTTCCAGGGCTGCAATTTCCTTAGTCAAATCAGTATATCGTTTTGCCTGTAAAGCATACAAACACAACATTACAGGAATCATTGCTGCTATTATTACAATTATTGTCTTCTTTAAAAATAGTTTTACTGATGATTTCATACTAATAACCAACAACTCCTTCAAGACGATATTCATTTGCATCACGAATTTTTCTTACAACACGAAGTTTTGCACTTCTTGAAGGACTGTTCACTTTTATTTCTTCATCTGTTGGTCCTATAGGTTTTCTAGTAAGAATTTCTGCACATTGTTTTCCACCACAGCGGCACACTGCAACTTCAGGAGGACAAACACACTGTTTTCCAAGATTTCTAAAAAAGTTTTTTGCAATTCTATCTTCAAGAGAGTGAAAAGTAATAATACCCATTTTTCCATTTGGATTAAGGCTGTTAAATGCATCAAAAAATGCTTTAGGAAGTCTTTTTAGTTCTCCATTAACAGCAATTCGCAATGCCTGAAAAGTTCTTGTAGCAGGATGTATAGGACCATATCTATAGTTAGATGGAACAGCATTCCAAATAATTTCAGCCAATGCTTTAGAAGATTCAATTCTTCCTCCTGTACGAGCATCAACAATGGCTTTTGCAATTCTTCTGCTTAATTTTTCTTCACCGTATAAATAAATTAAATCCGCTAATTTTTCTTCTGGAAGTTCATTTACCAGATCAGCTGCACTTGGTCCTGCATTTTCATTTAAACGCATATCAAGTTCTTCGTCATACCTGAAAGAAAAACCTCTCTGTGATTTTTCATAATGAAAAACTGAAATTCCTAAATCAAAAAGGATAATATCTGGTTTTCTATATTCTTCTGGATAGTTAGCATAGAAATCCTGAAACCATCCATTATAAAAATGCATACGATTTCCATAAACACTTAAACGTTCTTTAGCTCTAGATTGAATAACTTTATCAGCATCAAGCCCTAAAATTTCAAGATTTTCATAGTTTTTAAGGAAATTAAATGAATGTCCCCCTTCTCCCAGCGTTGAATCAATCATTAAAGGATTTTTATATTTTTCATCAATCGGACTCAACCACTTTAAACATTCATTTAATAATACTGGAGTATGCACGATTTCCACTTTTTCTATCCACCACTTTTTGTACTAAAAGTACATTATTTTAAAACGTAATATTGTTAAAACCTTCCGCAGCTTCACGGAAAGACTCTTCACTTTCAACTATGTAATTCTTATAAACTTGTGAATCCCACAATTCTACGTATTTTGCAATACCTAAAATCGTGCATTCTTTTGAAAGATTTGCATACTCTCGTAAAGATTGTGGGATTGACAATCTGCCTGATTTATCAAATTCAACTTCCTGGGCTGGCGCAATAAAATGACGAACAACCTGCATGTTTTTTGCATTCATCATAGAAGCATTGCTCATCAATTTTGACTGAAACGATTCCCATTCACTAGAAGTAAAAAGCCATAAGCAGCGTTCTGAACCTTTAGTCACAATAAGTACATTTTGATTAATAGACGTTCTCAACTTTACAGGAAATGAGACACGGCCTTTTTCATCAATCGTATTATTGTATTCACCAGTTAATAGATTCATACCCACTTATATCCACTTTTTACCACTATTTCCCACTTATCTACATTTTATACGAAAAAATTCTAAAGTCAAAGGGATTTACAGCCGATAATTAAAAAAAAATCCTCACTTACATAAAAACACCTATACATAAAAAGACTTATGTTTTTGTTAAGTTAAATACTGGATTAAAATTAAAAATATGGATTTTTCAATCTTAAATGAAAGCTCATTACACAGAAGTTTAAAAAACCTTTATGCTGCACATACAAATGGAAAAACTGAAGTAAAATTATGCAATTATATTTATGATATAATTACACAGGATGGAGAAATAATAGAAATCCAGACAGGGAATTTAAACAAAATTCGAAATAAAATTATTGATTCAATAGCAGCCGGAAAACGAATAAAAATCGTATACCCTTTAGTAATCAACAAGAAAATAATCACAAGAAAAATTGACGGAACAATTACAGAAAGAAAAAGTCCTAAAAAAGGAACAATTTATACAGCTATAAAAGAACTGACAGGCATTTATGATCTTCTACTAAATCCCTTATTTTCATTAGAAATAATCGAGGTAAACATTTCTGAACTGCGAGAAGAAACTGAAGAAAAAATTCAGTCTAAAAATAAACAAAGAAGATTTAAGAAAAACTGGATTAAATCAGGAAAAAAACTAGATTCAATATTAAATACACAAACTTTTTCACATAAAGAAGATTACCTGAAATTACTGCCACCAGCTTTACCAGAAGAATTCTCATCATTAGAAATAATAGAAAACATAACACCAAAATCTAAAAATTCTACAAATAATGTCAATCTGCTATTATGGTTATTAAATCATATGAACTTAATTATTTATACACAAAAAAAATCCAGAAGAAAATATTACAAATTTAGTTAAAAAGTAAAGGGCAGTCTTTATACCAGACTGCCCTTTCATAAAACTAACAACTACTACCAGTTATCAGCCATATCATCTTCATCTCTATTTTGTATATCATAAAGATCTGTAACAGCACGAAGATCATCAAGATACATATAGTAAGAACCACGAGCCTTCATTGGATTACAATCAATTCTAAATCCAAGAATCTTTAAACCAGGTTTATCACCAAAATATGCACTACTCTGAACAATTCCATGTTCACCATCTGGACTAGGAGGAACTACACAAGTAAGTTTTTTCCAACCACTAAATCCAAGATTTCCTAAGTAAAGTTCAAAATTGCTTCCAAAATAATCCTGAACTAAAACATACATATCATGATCCTGATTACGACCACATACCCACAAAGAAATTGTTTTTACAGTTCCTTCGATTGGAAGAGGACGTCCACTCATAATTGTAAATGAGTTAACTCCACGGCGGAAGAAATCTACACGTACACCAAGAACCTGTGTATCTTCATCTTCTTTTCCTTCATCTTCTTCCAAAGCTTCCTTCATACTAGGATTACCTTCAAAAAGACGAGAAGTAATTACACCATTATCAGGAGAAATATGAACATTCCATGAACCTTCACGTTCAAATTTATCAACTGAAACTTCACGCAATGCAGACATTGCAGAATCCTGTCCAATCATTTCTGGATTTGGATCTGTAATACTTGTCTGAGCAAATACGAAACCAGAAGCTAATACAGCAGCAACTAAAGCAACAACCTTCTTCATTAGTTAGCCCCCTCATTTTCATCATCGAAATTTGCATCTTTTAATTCATAACCATCATATACAACAGAAAGTGAATTAGTTATGTATTTAATCTGATCAAAGAATACAACAAAATCATCAACATATTCTTCTGCATCAGAACGAATTCTAAATCCTACAAATGTCATATTTTCTGGACCAGAACGCAACTTTGACTGCTGCTGCAACCATCCAGGAACATTAATAATAATATTTTTCCAACCATGGAATGCTAAACTTCCAGCCTGTAAAATATGTACAGAACCATTAGCATCACGAACAAGAACTTCAAGGAAGTAATTATAGTTAGCTCCCCAAACCCAGAAATCAATCTGAGAAACGGTGCCTACGAAAGGAATTTCAAAGTTTTTATCATCTACTGTTGGATACACTTCAAAATAGTTATCACCTTTACGGTTAAAAGCTGCTTTTACGCCAAGAACTTTTGGTTCAACATCTCTTCCTTTCATCAAAACTTTTAGAGAGTTAGGAATACCGTCATAATACCCCTTCTTTGGATAACCTTCAGCAACAAATCTGCTGGCATTCACTGCCCAATCCCAATTATAACTAACACCGTTAACATTGTAGTTCTGTTCTCCAACAGAATCAAAATTCTCTAAAACAAATGTCTCAACACTCTTTGAGCTTGGCTGGCTGAAAGCTGGTAACCCAATCACAAAAAGACATGCAAGACCAACAAAGACTTTAAGTCCCCTTTTCATGCAAAACTCCTTGAACTTTTATCATTCCGAATTAAGATTTTTACATTACTTAATATCGGCATAATTATGCAAATTTATAATCTTTTTTGATTATATTTCCTATACAATTCTTTGTCAAACTCTAAAAAACAATAATAACTAGTAATTCTAACTTAATTTATTGAACAAAAATTATATTTGACTTATTATTCTCATATCGAAACTCAGGCATTCTTATTGCCTAAAAAAGGAAGTATTATGGCTAACGTAAGTTACAAAGAACTTGGTCTTGTAAACACTAAAGAAATGTTTGCAAAGGCTATTAAAGGCGGATATGCTATCCCAGCATATAACTTCAATAACATGGAACAGATGCAGGCAATTGTACAGGCTGCAGTAGAAACAAAATCTCCAGTTATTTTGCAGGTATCAAAAGGTGCTCGTGCATATGCTAACGGAACTCTTCTCCGCTACATGGCTCAGGGTGCTGTAGAATATGCAAAAGAACTTGCTGCTAACATGGCTGCAAAAGATCCTTCTTATGCAAATTTCAAACCACAGATTGCTCTTCACTTGGATCACGGTCCTTCTTTTGAAGTTGCAAAAGACTGTATCGATAACGGATTCTCATCTGTAATGTATGATGGATCTGCTCTTTCTTATGATGAAAACGTTGCAGAAACAAAAAAAGTTGTTGAATACGCTCACGCTCACGGAGTTACAGTAGAAGCTGAACTTGGTGTACTTGGTGGTGTTGAAGACGATGTAGCTGCAGAAGAATCAAAATACACAAAACCAGAAGAAGTTGTTGACTTCGTAACAAAAACAGGTTGTGACTCTCTTGCAATCTCAATTGGTACATCACATGGTCGTTGTAAATTTACTCCAGAACAGTGTACTCGTGGAGCTGACGGAGTTTTAAATCCACCTCCACTAGCATTCGATGTATTGGAAGCAATTGAAAAAGAAATTCCAGGATTCCCAATCGTTCTCCACGGATCTTCTTCAGTTCCACAGGAATATGTTCGTGAAATCGAAAAATTCGGTGGAAAAATTCCTGACTCTGTTGGTATCCCAGAAGAACAGCTCCGTAAAGCTGCTAAATCAGCTGTATGTAAAATCAACATCGACTCTGATGGACGTCTTGCTATGACTGCTGCTATACGTAAACACCTTGCAGAAAATCCAGGTGACTTTGACCCACGTCAGTACCTTAAACCAGCTCGTGATGAATTAGTAAAAATGTATTCACGCAAGAACATTGAAGTTCTAGGATCAGCTGGACATTTAGATGACTAATTTTAGATTGGCATAAGTGAAGTGCCCCCAATTATTGGACACTTTAATCAGGCTGATATTAAGGACTGATTCCTGAATTGTAAAGGAGTCAGTCCTTTTAATTTAACCTTAATTTTCTTTTTTTTGTACCATTAATTGAACTTTATTTGTCCAGCTTTAGGAGTGTACTTCATTGAGTTTTTCTCAAACACCTTTTTTATAAATTAATTATTTACGTTTCTTCCAGCAAAAATAAATCCGTAATAAACAAATGGTAACAAACAGTAAATTACACCCGCTATAATACGAACAGCCAGCAAAACATTCAGTAAATACATAGTTTCAATAATTGAAGGTAAAACCAAAAAAATTATAGCAGATACTACATCAAGAATTAG
>JALEPQ010000042.1 GCA_022768685.1 Spirochaetia bacterium | reverse complement strand
CCTAAAATTGCTGGAATTGAAACTATAAAAGAAAAATCTCCTGCAACTTTTCTGTTTACACCGCAGAAAAGGGCACCAGCAATTGTAGAACCACTTCTACTGATTCCAGGTAAAGTTCCAAAACCCTGCATAAATCCAATTACCACTGACTGAACTATAGAAATTCCTTTTGGAGATTCTGCAGCAGATGAATTATTTTTCTTTTCCAAAAGTGCAGAAACAATTAAGAGAACAGATGTAACTAAAAAACCTGCACATGTAACTTTTATAGAAAGTTCGGGAATCAGCTTACTTGTTACAATACCAATTGCACCTGTAATTACAGTAGTTATAATTACAGCTAAAATTGTTTTCTGTCCTGCTTTGTCTGTTCCACAAAGTAAATCTGAAGAATCTTCAGTTCCTTCAGGACGAGATTTTCTTGTAATCCATCTTCCAAAAATTTTAAGAAGATTCCAGATGCTTTTTCTAAAATACAAAACTACAGCAAAAAGAGTAGCTAAGTGTAAAAATACATCAAATAAAAGTGGTACTTCATCTAAGCCAAAAAGATTTTGTGCAACGGCGAGATGTCCTGATGAAGATATTGGCAGGAATTCTGCAACTCCCTGTAAAGCACCTAATAAAATTCCCTGAATAACTGTCATTTTTATTTTCCCAATTTCTGTTTTTTCTTTTTATCGTAAATTCTGCAAAGTACAAGACCTGTAATAGATGCAATAATCATTAAGATACATAAAATCTGGCCTGTAGAAATATTCAAAACTGACTGGTTCAAGTAGATTGGAGCCGATGTGTCTTTGCCAACTCTGAATCCTAAATCTGCATCTGGTTCACGGAAATATTCAATTATAAAACGAACAATTCCATATCCACCTACATAACTCCATGCCAGTTGTCCGTCAAATTTTTTGTGTTTTCTCATAAGAAAAAGGATTGTTCCTAAAAGCAGACCTTCCAGAAGAGCTTCATAAAGTTGACTTGGATGGCGAGGAAGATTTACAAGATTTTTTCCTGCAATTTCCATTCCAATTTCTGAACAGAACTGCTGAACCCAAGGCATTTTTGTAGAAAAACGTTCTGCACCGGGAAAAACCATACCCCAAGGCATAGTTGTAATTCGTCCGTAAAGTTCACCATTCAAGAAATTTCCTAAACGGCCAAAGAAATATCCGTATGGAATTGCAGTACACATTACATCAGCCCATTGGAAGAAACTTTTTTTATGAATTTTAGTCCACACAAGCATTCCTAAAGCTCCACCAATTACACCACCATGGTAAGACATTCCTGCCAGACCTGTAAATTTTCCGTTCTGAAATGGCCAGAAAATAAGCCATGGTTTTTTCCAGTAAATTCCACTTGTGTCGTAAACTAAAGTTGAAAAAATACGTGCACCAATTAAAAGGAAAATAATTCCACAGGCAATAAAACTGAACAAATCATCTTCAGTAACTGTGTAATCTTTTGTATTAAGAGCACCTTCTTTTGCCTGTTTTTTTAATAAAAGGTATGCAGTAACAAATGCAAAAACATACATAAGTCCATACCATCTGAATAATCCTAAAAATTTAATTCCAGGAAAAATTTGTGGATGAATCCAACTTGGATAATTTAAATATAAAAACATTTTTTAGTTTTCCTCTAAACTCTAAATCCCTGCTGTGCAGCTTTTAGAATTTTTGATTTTAATAATTGATTTTCCTTTTTAAGCTGAGTAATTTCGTAATTTTGAGATTTAATCATCTCTGCAAGTTCACTGATTGAAAGGGAACCGCTGGCAACTAAATCTTCAATACCAGACATTCTTAAATTGTAGTCATCATTTGCTTCTGAATCCACATCCTGGAAATTATCTTTTCCATTTTCTTCTGGATTGAATCCTGCATCAAACTGATAAACTGGTGCAGAAATTACTTTATCTGCAATACGGTAAACAGCCTGTCCTAAAACAGATTGAGGTTTGTAAACAACAACAGGAAGCCTTGAAGCTAACGCTTTATCTTGAAGCATATCACGATACATTAATCCTAAATACTCAAGTTCCAGACCAAGATACTGGTTACAGGAAGTTTTTATTCTTGTGGCACGTTCTGCATCTTTTGGATCTTCAATCATGTTCATTACCAGGCGAGGTCTGAACTGCTGCATACGACTTATAAAAATCTGAGTGTTTTGAGGATCAACCTGAGAAAGTCCCTGAACTAACTGAGGAATGTAAAGATTCTGCATTGTGGCTGCATTTTTCTTTAAATCATCAATGTAAGCACGTCCTGGTGTTCCTTTTTTAAAAGTTGTGTACAAAAGTCGGAATACAACATTTTTAAGAAAAAGATATCCATTAAGAGTTGCTGTAATTGCAGGAGCTGAAACTACAATGCCCTGAGGTGAAAGAAGGAACATATCAAGAATGAATTGATGAGTTCCTGCACCCAAATCTAAAATCAAATAATCACAATCAATATTTTTAAGATTGCGAATAAGTTTTACCTTTTGACTGTACTTTAGAGAAGTTAAATCTGGAATCTGGCTGTCGCCGGCAATGAAAAATACATTCTGATAATCTGTAGGCTTAATAATATTTTTAAAGTCAGTTTTATCAGTAAGCCAGGAACCCAGGCTTTCGCTTGTTGGTTTTTGACCGATTACCAAATGCAGATTTGAAGCACCTAAGTCCAAATCTACTAAAACTACTCTTTTGCCTTGTTGACCAAGTGCTATTGCAAGATTTGCGGAAAGAAGACTCTTACCAACTCCTCCTTTACCACTTGCTACAGGAATAATTTGTGACATAGGTAAATTATATCACAACAATAATAGAAGATTAAAGTTAGAAATAAACATAAATTAATGATGTTATAGAATTTTATACAATATAGTCATAAAATGTAAGATATGAAAGTTACATCGAAGTTTTGGAAAATTGTTTTTACATCAGTTTTCATCTTGTTTACAACTCAGTGTTTTGCTGAATCTACTGTAGATAGAGACTCAAAAATATCAAGCTATCAATATCTGAAAAAATTAAATTCAGTTTTTGATTTTGTTCAGAAAAATTATGTGGATGAACTTGATCCAGAAATTTTATATCAGGGTGCATTAAAAGGTATGATGGATGCAATTGGAGATCCTTATACTCTTTATCTGGATTCAGATGCTATGCGTGATTTAAATGATACAACAGCAGGTAGTTTTGGTGGAGTAGGACTTTCAATTACAAAGCCAACTGAAAATACTCCTGAAAAACCTGCTTATGTAGAAGTTTCGTCGCCAATTGAAGATACTCCCGGTGCAAAAGCCGGAATTCAATCAGGTGATTTCATTACTGCAATTGATGGAAAGCCAACACCAGAAATGACTATGAACCAGGTTTTACAGAATCTTCGTGGAGAAATTGGTTCTGAAGTTACAGTAACAATTTTACGCGGAACAAATATGGTTTTTGATATCCGCCTTGTAAGAGCATTAATTGAAGTTCCAACAGTAAAATATTCGATGATTGAGGGTACAAAAATAGGATATTGTCGTTTAATTCAGTTTACACCAGATACTCCTTTACGAGTTCAGGATGCACTGGATGAATTTGAAAAACAAAACTATGACAAATTGATTATTGACCTTAGAGATAATCCGGGTGGACTTATTACTAGTGTTGTTGATATTGCTGATAAATTTATTGATAACGGACCAATTGTTACTACAAAAAGTCGTCTGCTTTTTGAAAACCAGCAGTTTACTGCAAAGAAAGAAAAATCGACTGTAAAAAAAGATATTCCGATTGTAGTTTTAATAAATCATGGTTCAGCGAGTGCTTCTGAAATTCTGTCAGGTGCGTTAAAAGATAATCATCTTGCTTATCTGGTTGGAGAACGTTCTTATGGAAAAGGGTCTGTACAGCAGGTTGTTCCATTAAGCAATATTGATGGAATAAAACTTACAATGGCACGTTACTATACTCCAAGTGACACAAATATTGATAAAATTGGTATTCCTCCTGATTTAGAGATTAAAAATCTTGAAAAGTTTACTGATGAACAGGAAGAAAACTATGTCAAAATGATAAAAGACAATGTAATTGCTGAGACTGTAGAAAAAAATCCTTTAATGAAAGATGCTGAAATTGCAGCTCATGCAACAGAAATTGCAGCTAAGTATTCCATGGAAGAACGACTTGTCCGCAGACTTATTAGAGTGCAGCTTCAGAAAAGTCAGCCAACTCCAGTTTATGATCTGGATTTTGATCTTCAGTTGAAAAAGGCAATTGAAATAGTTACAAGTTCTGACTTTAAAACAATGGTAAAGTCTACAAAGACTTTAAAGCAGCTTCAGGAAGAAGTAAATTCAGAAAATTCCGAAGAAAAGTAAATGCGGCAGTTTATTGTTCAGAATCAAAATATAAAAAATGGACTCATTTATCTGGAAGGAAAAGATTTCAGGTATCTTCGGCAGGTTTTGCGTGTAAAAACCGGGGATATGCTGAATGTCCGTTTAGCAGATGGTTCTTTGCAGGGAACAACAGTAGCTTCAATAGATGATAAGAATAAAAAAATAATACTTCAGATTTGTGAATCTCCTGTTGTTAATGCAGAAAATTCTGTTACAAGGGGCGTTCAGGCTTCGGAAGTTGATGAAACTTTTAATACCTGTGAATACTGGCTTTTTCAATTTATTCCAAAAGCACAGAAATTTGAAACAATTGTAAGGCAGGCAACTGAATGTGGAATTGCAAAAATTGTGCCTGTAATTGGAGAATATTCAGAAAAAAGCAGTATTATGGCTCTTCAGGGGGCAAAATCAGAACGTCTTGAGCGGATTGTAAAAGAAGCCCGCCAGCAAAGTGGTTCTCCTGTAAATACCACAGTTCTTCCACCAATGAATCTGGATGAGGCAATTAAACTCTGGAATGAAGAAAAAGACACTAAAAATCAGCTTGGTTTTGTTTTATCAGAACGTACTGATGATTGTGTTGTTATGAAGAAGGTCTTTGAAGAAAAAGGAAAACCAGAGAAAGTTTGTGTTGTATGTGGCAGTGAAGGGGGAATCAGCCCTGAAGAAGTTTCTTTATTAAAGGAAAAAGGTCTTTTTGCACCAATTCATTTTGCCGTAAATATATTAAGATGTGAAACAGCTGCACTTTACGGAATTGCTGCTGTTCAGACTGCAATCTTTGCAACTGAAAAATAACGTAAAAAAGGGTGGGAATTATAATGGCTATAAATCGTATTAATTTGATTGGTGTTCCAGTTGATGTTTGTGAACCAGAAAATCTTGAGAATGAAATTCTTGAAATTCTGGCAAGGCCTGGTACCAAGCAGATTATCTTTCTTTCTATATGGGATTTGCTGAAAGCTCGTCATAAAGGTGATTTTGCAGATTGTCTTAAAGATGCAGATTTAATTCTTCCTGTATCAAAAAGTATTTTACGTGGTGCAAAATTTTTAAAGAAAGATGTTCCTGTCCGCTATAACCCTTTTACAGCTGTAATTCAAATTATGACTATTATGGAATCTCATTTTAAATCTACTTATCTGTTAGGGTCCAGCAAGAAAACCTTAAAAAAAGCAGAACGCAACATACATGACACATTTCCAAAACTGAAAATTATAGGCAGGTATGTGGGGTATTATCCAAAAGCACTTGAAAATGATATTATCCAGTCAATTTTTAAATCTGAACCTTCTTTAGTTTTATTAAGTGAAGGAATTAAAGAAAAAAATTGCTGGGCATACAGACGTAGAAACAGATTTTCATCTAGTATCTTTTTATATTACAAGGATGCTTTTGGTATATTTTCAGAACGAATAAAACGTGTAAAAGAAAAAACCTTTGATAAGGGGAATGAAATTTTTGTAGAGGTACTTCATAATCCATTTAAAATTTTTTTGATATTCCCATTTTTGTGGTATATACTGATTTTGTGTTGGTATAAAATTTCAAAAAAGTAATTTATTGTGAGTAAAATAGGCCTGTTAACAAAACGAAAAGATGTTATATATCTCTGTGAAGCTCTTTTGCCATCTTGTAGATTTGATGTTTTTTTTAAACTAGAAGAGGTAACGGAAGCAGGTTCTAATATTCTTATAGAAGCTTCGATTTTTGAAGATGTTTATCAGATTGAAAAATTTGCCAGTCAGTTCTCCTCTAGTCAGATAGTATTTCTTATAGTTACGGAAGTTAAAGATTCTGTATTAAGTTATATTAATAAAAACTTTGATTTAGTATTCAGGTTTCCTTCAGATGTAGAATTACTTAAAAAAAATCTCTCAGCTGCAATTGATAATACACCTCAAAGAAATGTATTTTTAGACAATGAAAAAACTTGTACTTCAATATACGGGTATTTCAGTGGAGTTTCTCCGGCAATTACAAAAGTTAGGGAACAAATGAAAATTGCTGCTATGGTAGATACTCCTATTTTACTTTTGGGAGAAACTGGAACTGGAAAGACAACGGCTGCAAAATTAATTTACTTAATGTCTCCCAGAAATCAACAGAAATTTTATTTGCGGAGTCTTCCTTCAATAGCGGAGAGTCTGATGGAAAGTGAACTTTTTGGAATAAAAAAGGGAGCCTGTACAGGTGTAGATAATACCAGAGATGGAATTATGATGTCTGCACAAGGAGGTGTTCTTTTTTTAGACGAGATTGGGACTGCAACAATAAAGCAGCAGAAAATCCTCCTTCCAATTCTTGATTCCGGAACTTTTAATAAAGTAGGAAGTAATGAAAAGGAGATTCTTGATATAAGGTGGATTTTTGGTACCAATATAAATATAAAAGATAATCTGAGAAACGGGACTTTTTCTCCAGATTTATACTACCGAATAAATACAAACACCATTGAGATTCCTGCCCTTCGAAATCGTAAAGAAGACATTCCTTATATTGCAGAACGTTATCTGCTAAAATCAAATAAAGATATTTCAAAACATGCAATAGAAAAACTGATGAACTATGACTGGCCTGGAAATGTAAGGCAGTTGAATACCTGCCTTGAAAATGCCAAAAACAAATCCAGGGGAAAATTCATTTTTGATGAAGACATCTTTATAGAAGAATATTCTTAATCGTTGATTATTCTTAAAATCAGCTTTCCAAATTGTTCAGCTTTTGCTTCACCAATTCCATAAACGTTCAGTAATTCAGTTTTATTTTTTGGTTTTTTAGCAGCCAGATCTTGAAGAGTTTTATCTCCAAAAATTACATAAGGAGGAACATTAAGGTCTTCAGCTTTTCTTTTTCTCCAGTTTTTAAGATTTTCCATGATTTTCGCAGCAGTTTCATCATTTTCGGAAGGTTTTTCAGCTGTAATCTTTGAAGACTTTTTCTTAAAGATAAGTTTTTCTCCAGAATCAGTCAGTAACGGCATTTCAAGTTGTTCTCGTCTGGCAAGAAAAGCTTTTCCTTTAAATGTAATTTTTAAAATATTGTAATCTCCGCTTTTTTCCAGATATCCTTCATTAATCATAAAATCTACAAGTTTGAACCATTCTTCTTTTGAAAATTCAGTGCCAATTCCATAAGTAGAAATCTGATCATGGCCATTTTCTTCAATTCTATTTGAATGAGAACCTAGAAGTACATCAATTACATAGGTCTGCCCAAAGCGTTCATTAGTTCTAATGATGCAGCTTAACAGTTTTTGAGCAGGAATTGTAACATTTTTTACAGGAATTTCACCAAAACTACAGATGTCACAGCAACAACCTTTGTCTTCCTGGGAAGTTGTAAAATTCTCTCCAAAGTAAGCCAATAAAGTTTTTCTACGGCAATATGAACTGGTTGCAAATTTTATCATGGATTGTAAGAGCACTTCAGATTTTTGAGGATCTGCTGCATCCTGAAAGAAAAATCTGATTTTATGAATATCTGCAGCGGAATATAAAAGAAGTGCTGTTGAAGGAAGACCATCTCTACCGGCACGGCCGATTTCCTGATAGTATTCCTCCAGAGATTTTGGCAGATCATAGTTGATTACAAAACGTACATTTGGTTTATCAATTCCCATTCCAAAAGCGATTGTTGCAACCATGATTTGAATTTTATCTCTGACAAATAAATCCTGATTTTTTGCACGAACCTGATCAGAAAGTCCCGCATGATAATTCAATACAGAAAAACCTTTTTTATCTAAAAGATCTGCAAGTTCATCTACAGTTTTTCTTGAATTACAATATATGATTCCACTTTCATTTTTATGTTCGCTTACAAATTGGAATACTTGTTCAGCAGCACGGTGTTTGGGTTTTACATCAAGATAAATATTTGGTCTGTTAAAGCTGGAAACAAAAACAGCCGGATTTTTCATTTTTAAGTTTTTTACAACATCCAGTCTTACTTGCTGTGTTGCAGTTGCTGTTAAAGCAATCATTACAGCCTCAGGAAACAGGTTTCTGAAACTACCAATTTCCAGATAATCTGCTCTGAAATCATGACCCCATTGTGAAATACAATGTGCTTCATCAACAGTTATACAGCTTATATTAAGTTTACTGTCGCTTAAAATTTCTCTAACACGATTTGTAGAGAGTCCCTCAGGAGAAACATAAACAATTTTTGCAAGTCCATTTCTGATTTCATTTACAGTATTTATATAACTTTCAAAATCAAGGGAACTATTTAAAAATACAGAATGAATACCTGAAGACTCAAGATTCGCTACCTGATCTTGCATCAGCGAAATTAAAGGTGAAACAACAATTGTAATTCCTGGCAGAATCAGCGCAGGGACTTGATAGCAGATGGATTTTCCACCACCGGTAGGCATAATTGCCAGAGTATCATGTTTTTTTAAAACTTCACCAATTATTTCTCTCTGAAACGGTCTGAAAGAATCGTATCCAAACACGGTTTTTAAAACTAATTCAGGTTTGGAACCAACAAAAGTATTAGAATTTATTTTCACATAATTATTATAACGAGGACAACCCACTTGAAAAACCCTTTTTATTTTGATATATTAACAAACACACAAGCCGGAGTGGTGGAATGGTAGACACGAAAGACTCAAAATCTTTTGTCAGCGATGGCGTAAGAGTTCAAGTCTCTTCTCCGGTATAAAAGCTCTCTGTTTTTCAGGGAGCTTTTTTTTAACAAAAAAATTCTAACGTAAAATACATTTTACAATTCTGGAGTCAGATTTGTACATAATTTACGATACTTTATAGCCTCCTTTACATGTTCATCATTTATATTTTCCTGGTCATCTATATCAGCAATTGTCCTGGAAGTTTTTAAGATGCTGGAAATTGCTCTTGGAGAAAAACCGTAACGCTCAATTGCATTATCAAGTATTTCTTTAGAACTGGAATTAAGTTTACAGAATCTGGATATTTCCTGAGGTAAAAGTTCTGAATTTTTTAATCCCTGTCGTTCTCTTTGCTTTTTTACCGCAATGGCAATTCCTTCCCTAATTTTTTCAGTACAGCACAGATTTTCTGTTCTTTCTTTAGAGGAATCATTTTCTACAAATATTCGCAGATCCACTCTGTCTAAAAGCGGTGCTGAAAATTTTTTCCAGTACATATCAACGGACTTTGCACTGCACAGACAGATTTTGGTTTTTGAACCATAATTTCCACATGGACAGGGATTTACCGCCATCATCAGTTGAAAATTTGCAGGATAGCAGGTGCTTCTTCCAGCCCTGCTTAAAGTAATATTTCCACTTTCCAGAGGAACCCTAAGCATTTGAAGAACTGAAGTGCGGAATTCTGCAGCTTCGTCCAGAAATAAAACTCCATTATGCGCCAAAGAAATTTCTCCAGGTCTACAATTTGGTCCTCCACCGCAAAGTCCTTCAACAGATGCAGTCTGGTGGGGAATACGGAAAGGTGGAATTCTAATTAAGGATTCAGATGGTTTTATCAATCCTGCAAGAGACCATATTCTTGTTACAGATTGAGCTTCTTCCAAAGTCAGTACAGGATTAATAGCCGGAAACTTTTGAATTGCCATAGTTTTTCCACAGCCAGGAGCTCCCATTGCCAGAAGATTATGTCCGCCAGCTGCAGCAATCTGCAAACCGCGAATCAGTTCCTGCTGGCCTTTTAAATCTGCAAACTCATAACCGGGATTAACTTGAGGAAAGAGAACTCCATTTACTTCAACACAACCTTCAGGAATTTCTTTGCTGGATTGATTTTGTGAGCTGCTTTTAGATTCAAAAAAAGAAGTGTCGGAAATGGCTCTAAAGGCATTTTCCAGAGAGTCGGCTCCATAAACCATCATACCTCTGATTTCTTTTGCTTCTTCAGCATTCAAAGACGGTACAATGCATCTTAAAATTCCTGAAGAGGCCGCTGTAGATACAGCCGCATGTACACCTTTAACGGGTCTAATTTTACCGGAAAGTTCCAGTTCACCCATTACAAGAATTGGTTCTGAAATGAAATTTTTATCTTCTTTCAGTGCAGCATTGGCGGCAAGCACTCCTAACGCAACAGGCAGGTCAAATCCTGCGCCTTCTTTTTTTAAATCTGCTGGAGAAAGACTTATCAGAACTCGTTCCTGAGGAAAATCAAAACCAGAATTTCTTATAGCAGCCTGCATTCGTTCTCTTGATTCTTTTACTGCACCATCAGCCAGTCCTACTATATCAACTGCAGGAATACCTCTTCTCAAGTCAACTTCAATACTGACCAGTGAACCTTCGTAACCAAAAGGTGAAAACGAAAAAATTTTCATATTTTGCCTCCTAAAAAAAATACTCACTATATAAATAGACGCGATTGAACGAAAATGACAAAAATTCAGAAAAAAAAATGAAAAAAAAGGAATTTTTTTAAATTAAGAAAAAAAGTGTTGAATTTTTTGCGAATATTTCAACTATTTTATTATTTTTGTGATATAGTAGAAGTTGACAAATCAGAGAATTTTATCAGGTTATTTTATTTATTTTAGGAGTACTTGTGTGAATAAGCACGATTTTCCCCAAATCCATTTCTATGATCAGGACTTCGTAGATATTTATGGAAAAACATGGTCTTGGGTTTCATCTTATTGGATTAATCCAGCTTCAGGAGAACAAGATACTGATGGTCTTTTTGTTTATCCAGAAGATAATAAGTTTGTGATTAATCAGTTTGAATCAATTTTATCCTCATTCTTTTTGGTTTACTCAAACAGGAATTTTGACTCTTGTAAAAATATTGATTTCTTTTATGCTCATCAGGAAGAAAATGGAGCTATCCGCTGGAAGTATGATATACAGTCTGATAAACCTGTATTAAGTGCTGAAAATCCTGATGGTGTAGGTCTGCCTCTTTTTGCTTTTGCTGAATATAATCTTTATCACAAATCAGCAAACAAAAAGCGTATTAAAGATGTAATGCCATTTTTGCAGAAATATATGGAATGGCTTGATACATCTTTTAAACAGGAAAATGGACTTTACTCTGTTCCTGTAAGTGCATCAACAATGACAAATGCACCAAGAGAAAATGTGTTTTATCCTGTTGATTTTAATGCCTGTATGGCAATTAATGCATCTTATATGTCAGCTCTAGGTGATATTCTTAATGATAAAGAATTAAGTTTCCAGTACAGAAAGATGTATTTTTCAATAAAAACACGTATCAACTCTTTAATGTGGGATAATGATACCGGGTTCTATTATGATCTTGATAAAGACCAGAATAGACTTTCAACAAAGACAATTGCTTCTTACTGGACAATGCTTGCAGAAATTCCAAATGCTGATAAAGCTGATCGTCTTGTTGAGCATCTAAATGATCCAAATTCATTTGGTACAGAACATCCTTTTCCAACTTTAAGTGCAGATGATCCTCACTTTAGCGAAGATGGAAATGGATACTGTGGTTCTGTAATGCCTGCATTTAACTTTATGGTTATTAAAGGTCTTGAAAAATATGGACAATATGAACTTGCCCGTGAATGTGCTATTCGTCATTTATATTTTGTTCTTGAAACTTTAATGCCAAATGAAAAGAATGAACCAGGAGATTTGTACGAAGCATATTGTCCAAACAAAGAAGGTAAGGCAACAATGGAAGGTGATCCTCACTTTGCAAGAAACCGTTACATTCTTACAGTAGGACTTTCAACAATAGCGTTAATGATTGAAAATGTAATTGGTCTGGAAATCAGTTTACCAAGAAAAACTGTAGACTGGGTAATTCCAAATCTTGAAATTATGGGAATTGAAAATTTGTCACTTAAACGAAACCTTATTACAATTTTAAGTAACAAAAGTTCCCGTGGTTGGGAAATTCAGATGGAAAGTGAAAAATTATACTACTTCACAATTAACATCTTGAATCAAAAGAAAAAGACACTGCCTATTCCAAGTGGTAAGTGTTCTATGCTTATAGATAAACTCTAATAGTTTGCTTTCAGGGAGGACCGAATGGCAGCCCCAGAATCCGTCATTGAAATAGGTTCTACAGGGGTTCGACTCCTTGTAGCAGAGTATACAGCTGATTGTCAGCAAAATATTTTAGATCGTTCAGAAAAACCTCTTCCAATTGGAAGAGATGTTTTTAACAGCGGTGCTGTCAGTCAGGAAACTCAAAATCAATTAATTCAAATCCTAAAAAGATATAGAGAACAGCTTGCTGGATGGGGACTTACACCTGCCCAGTGTACCTGTTTTGCCACATCCTCTTTCCGAAATGCAAAAAATAGTGATCCTGTAATGGATCGAATTCTTGTTCAGACAGGTTTCCGCGTAAAAATTTTTGATGGTATTGAAGAAAATCGTCTTATGTATCTTGCTGTTACTGACTGTTTAAAAGGCAGCCCTGTTGATTACAGAAAGGATGATACAGTAATTCTTACCGTTGGAGGAAGCAACACAGAAATTATGCTTATTTCTAATGGTAAAATGGCGGCTGTTCATTCAATAAAATTGGGAACTATACGAATTGAGCAGCACATGAAAAGTCAGGCCAGCAGTTTTGATGACATTCAGCGTTTTATTCAGGAATCAATCAACAATACTCGCGGTTCTTTGGAAAGTGAATTAAGTTTGAATAGGGTAAAGCAGTTTCTGGCAGTAGGAACAGATTTAACCAGAATTGCTATTTTGATTGGCCGCCCAATTTCTACATTTTTGTGGGAAATTGAAAAAGAAGATTTTGAAGAATTTGTAAAGGAAATACAATATTATTCAATTGATGAAATAGTAGCCAGATTTAAAATTTCTTACAGTGAAGCAGAAACAATGCAGGTAAGTCTTCTTATTTATCATCTGTTTTTGATTTTTACAAAAGCTGATAAAGTTCTGGTTCCAGAAACAAATATTCGTAATGGTTATCTTCTTAGTAAAACAAATCAAAATGATGAACTTCAAAAAGAATTTAATACACAGGTAGTTGCTTCTGCAAAAAATCTTCTTAGAAAATTTCATGGGGATATAGAACACGCACATTGCGTAATGGAAATTTCTGATAAAATTTACGAAACTTTGAAGGAAGAACTTGCCTTAGATGATTATGCAAAACTGCTTCTAAAGGTTGCTGCAATACTTCATGATATTGGAGTTTTTATTAATCATGACAGTCATAATATTCATAGCAGTTATATAATCACAAATTCTGAAATTTTTGGATTAAGTAAAAATGACAGGCTTATTGTAGCTGAAATTGCAAAATATCATAAAGGAAAGGCAATGCCTCAGGACGATGAAGCATTCCTAAGATTGCAGCGTTCAGATCGTATGACAATTTTAAAGTTAACATCTATTTTGCGAATTGCTGATTCATTGGATAGAGGACATATACAAAATTATTCTGATGTTACAATTGAAGTTAATCAAAATAATATGATTATTCATACAAAAGACAGTACCAATACTGTATTGGAAAAAATTGCCCTTTCAGAAAAAGCTGGAATGTTTGAGGAAGTTTTTGGATATAAGGTAATTTTGTTATAGATTTTAAAAAGTATGGAGAAAGATTATGGAAGAAAGCAGATTTTTTAATAGAGAATTAAGCTGGCTGGAATTTAATAACAGAGTTTTACATCAAGGGTTAAATACAGAACTTCCTTTGCTTGAACGGCTTCAGTTTCTTTCAATTGTTTCTTCTAATTTTGATGAATTTTTTCAGGTAAGAGTTGCATCAGTAAAACGAATGCTCTATGAAAATTCTGAAATCACAGATATTTCAGGACTTACTCCTAAAATGCAGCTTTCCAGTATTTCTGTGAGGGCGCATCAGATTATTCGTGAACAGCAAAAATCCTTAAAATATGATGTGATTAAGGAACTGGCACAAGAAGGATTAGTTTACGTTCGTCCTCAGGATTATGAACCTTTTCAACAGGAATTTGTGCAGTCTATTTTTGATAATGATATATACCCTTTGATAACTCCTTTACGAACTGATACAGAAACTTTTCCTAATATAAAAAATCTTGGATTATATGTTGCTTATCTTATAAGTCCAATTTCAGGAATTTCTGTAGCGGACGCATCAAAAAACTTTACAGGTGATGATGAAAAACCACGAATTGCACTGGTAGAAGTTCCATCAGGTTTAAAACGGCTTTACTGGCTTCCAGCAAATCAGAAAGGGAAAAAATGTTTTGCACTTTTAAGTGATATTCTTACTGTTTGTGGAACAAAACTTTTTCCAGGTTTTGATGTAGATGAAACTTTGATTTTTAAAGTTGCAAGAGATGCTGATTTTGCAGTTGATGAAGAAGCTGGACAGAATTTCATAAATGCTATGGAGAATGTTCTTATCCAGAGAAAATCTTCTTTTGCTGTTCAGATGACTTGTAATCAAACCAGTGAAAAAATCATGAATTTCTTAAAAGAGAAACTTGAACTTTCAGAAGAAGATGTTTATTCAGTGGATGGATTTGTTGATACTTCAAGTTTAATGGAACTTAGAGATTGTGAAGAAGCAGAAAAGTTGAGTTTTGAAAAATGGGAAAACTTTTATCCATGTGATTTACCGGAAGATGAACCATTCTGGGATACATTGCAAATTCATGATAAAATTCTTCACGTTCCATACGAAAGTTATGATCCGGTTGTAAAAATGCTGAAAGATGCAGCTGATGACCCGGATGTACTTGCAATAAAAATGACTTTGTATAGGACAGGACGAAATTCTCCAATTATTTCTGCGTTGGAAAATGCTGCTGAAAATGGAAAGCAGGTTGTTGTTCTTGTAGAACTAAAAGCCAGATTTGATGAAGAAAGAAATATTGCCTGGGCAAATGAACTTGAGAAGGCTGGTGTTACGGTAATTTATGGTCTGGTAAATTTAAAAGTTCACGCAAAAATAATGATGATTATGCGCCGGGAAGGAGATTCTATCCGCCGTTATGTTCATCTTTCTACAGGTAATTACAATACCAGAACAGCAAGATTGTATTCAGATATTTCCTTGTTTACTGCTAACCAGAAAATAGCAAATGATGCTACTTTGTTTTTTAATCTTGTTACTGGTTATTCTTCTTTGCAGAAAATGGACTGTTTGGGAATGGCTCCTGTGACATTAAAAGACAGACTGCTGGCAATGATTCAAAGGGAAGCAGACCGCAGCACACCTGAAAATCCAGGACTGATTATGGCAAAAATGAACAGTCTTACTCATGAAGAA
Source organism: Spirochaetia bacterium (assembly GCA_022768685.1). Lineage (GTDB taxonomy): Bacteria > Spirochaetota > Spirochaetia > Treponematales > Treponemataceae > Treponema_D. The sequence goes on along the minus strand of JALEPQ010000042.1, from coordinate 4,842 downwards.
ATTATTAATGCCCTTTACAAGGCAAGTTGTGCTGGTGTAAAAATCCTGTTGAATGTTCGTGGTATTTGTATGCTGGTTCCTGGAGTAAAAGATTTAAGTGAAAATATACAGGTAACATCAATTGTAGACAGATACCTTGAGCATTCCAGAATTTTCTATTTCCAGAATGGTGGTCAAAGTGAACTTTACTGTTCCAGTGCAGACTGGATGAGCAGAAATCTTGACCGTAGAATAGAATTAATGTTTCCTGTGCTTGAAAAAGAAGCTTTTGCTGAAGTAAAAGATATTCTTGATACTTACTTTAAAGACAATGTAAGTTCTCAAAGTTTGTGTTCAAATGGAGAGTGGATTCCTGTTCCATGTAAAAAAGGAGAACGCTTTAATGCTCAGGAAATTCTTTACAGGAAATATAAAAAGAGAAATGAAAATCAAAAAACTTCTGATAAGCAGCAATTTATTGTAAGAAGAAAGTAAATCAGAATCGTAATCTTCTTAAATGAGTAATCTGACTTACAAGAAAACTGTTGATTTCGTTTGAAGGTTCAATCTGAAAGCGGATTACCGCTTCATTGTTCTGCTTGCTCAATTGAAGGATTTTTCCAACAATCGTAAAGTATCCGCCTTTACCCTCTGGGGAGGGAAACTGTAGTTCAACCATATCTTCTTCTTTGAATGCCGCTTCCAGCAGGTGAACTTTACCAATAAAATCCATTCCATCAGCTTCTAAAATTTCATTTTTAATAGAAGATGTTTTCAGTTGAGATTCAGTTAGAATTGTTCGCAAAGAAATTCTGTTTATAAAACTATCTTTTTGATTTTGAGTTAAATCCATGGAATCAACTTTATCTTTTAATGCTGTGATTATCTGATTTGCTTTGGCTATAGAGATTTTTTCCGGGTTAGCATTATTTAATTTTGAAATAGAAATCTTTTTTCCTCTGGAAAGTGCAGGGAATGAGGCTTCTATATTTTCTGGAGTTGATGATTTTATAGTGCCCATGAAATCAAGTCCACATTTAGAAATAAAATCTGAAATATCAGCAGTGGCAGGAAAATTCAGCAGATAAATGCCATCTGCCAGTTTTTCTTTTATAAAGTTCTTTATGTTTGGATTGTTTTCTGCAAACTGAATGTTAGAATCTGTTACTTTTAAAACGTATCCATGGTAAAGCATTGCTGAAGAATAAGAAGTGTACCATTCTTGAATGTTTATTTTCATGTTTTGAGGAATTTCGTAATATGAATACTTTTCAAGGGTTTTAAAAATGGAATCAGGAGTCCAGCCGCTGTCAAAGGCATAGGAAATATTTGAGCGGTTAATTTCAAATTCATTTACAACACCGGTTTTTTTTACAGAAAGGAAATTTGTAAACGGAAGTAATGCTGAAAGCGAAAGGCCTGGCATAATTGTAATGGAGAATGTAGATTCAATATTTAAAACCTTTGGTTCTTCTTTATTAAGCAAAGTGTCAAAATCAGATGAATCCTGAAAAATGGAACCTTTGATAAAAATGCCTTCTCCAGTTTCTGTTTGACTTGTTTTTTGAAGCAGCCCAAATTCAATGGCAGAATCAATCATTCGATCCAGTAAATCTGCATTTTGAACAACTTCAGGATTTTCACTTTGCTTTGCTGCAGCCAGAATCTGACTGAATCTGCTTTTTTTAGCAATTGCAGAACCGTCTTCAGAGTAAGTTCCTACAAGAAATGCAAGTCTCAGTATAGTATTTCTTGTGTAACCACTTTCCGGAATAGAAGAAATGCAGTCCAATAAAAGCTGGGCTTCTTTTCTTAATCCGTCTCGGCTGAATCTGGAAGTTGATGCAGCACATAAAAGCGCATACTGCTGGGTTTCAGAAAGTTTTGCAAAATTGTTTAAGCGGGAATTGTCTATCTGCAGATATTTTTCACCTTCACGGAAAATTGAAAGATTTATAAATGCATTTACTAGTAATTGAAGGCATTTTTCTTTTCCAGGAAAAATTTCTGAAAGTTTTGCCATATCATTCTTTTTAATTGAGCCGTCATTTTTGCAGGAAATTTTTGTCATTTTTGCAAATGAAGTAAAAGCTGCCAGAAAATCAGGTGATAAAGAAAATATATCATCTGTAGAAAAAAATGCTGGAGATGGAACATCAAGAATGTAATTTACAGAAAGATAAGGTTTTATTGTTTCTTCAAAAAGAGGATTGATTAAAAAACTTTCTTTTTCAGATAGGGGATCTTTTGCAGTGTAAATAATCATTCTGTCTGTAAGATTTACAAGTTCAGCAAAGATTTCGGAAAAAGTGTATTTTCCGGAAAAAAATTCCACAAGAATTTTTTTGTTTGAATTAGGAATAAGTGAAATGGCAGTCAAAACGTGAATATCAAATTCATCCAGTAGAGTAGCAACAGCAGAAAGATTTTCTGGAGATTTTAAAACTGTTGCCAGCTGTGAAGTTAATTTCTGCTTGTTGTAAGGAGTTTTTACTTCTCCTAAATAAAGTCTGATGAAATTAAAAAACTGTTTGTCCGGCAAAGATGAAATTGCCTCTGCCCATGTATTCACTGTATTTTCTATCACAAATCACATCCTTCTGTGTATTTTACAATTGAATATGCGTATCCTTGTTCAGCAAGGAATTTTTGACGATTGGAACCAAATTCTTCTTCAACGGTATTTCTTGTAATTAGAGAAAAGAATCTGGCTTTGCGTTCTTTTGGTCTCAAAATACGGCCTAAACGCTGAGCTTCTTCCTGTCTGCTTCCAAAAGTTCCGCTTACCTGAATGGCAAGAGATGCGTCTGGTAAATCAATGGCAAAATTTGCAACTTTAGAAACTACCAGAACTCTGATTTTTCCTGATTTAAAATCTGCATAAATTTTGTCGCGTTCTGCATTAGGAACTTTTCCTGTAATAATTGGTGCATTCAGCATTCTGGCAATTTCATTCAGCTGATCAAGATATTGTCCGATTACAAGAATTTTATCTTCTGTATATTTTTCAATAATCTGCTTTACAACTTCAAGTTTATTTACATTCTGGCTTGCCATTTTGTGTTTTTCACGGGCATTTGCAACGGCGTAATCTATTTCCTGAGAAACAGGTAAATCAACACGGACTTCAATACATTCAGCGTCTGCAATCCAATGATCACGTTCCAGTTCTTTCCAGGGAACATCATATCTTTTGGGACCGACTAAACTGAAAACATAGCCTTCACAACCATCTTCCCGGACTAAAGTTGCTGTAAGACCAACGCGGCGAACGGCTTGAAGTTCAGCAACTACACGGAAAACTGGAGCTGGCAGCATGTGAACTTCGTCATAAATAATGAGGCCCCAGGGGCGTTCATGGAAAATAGAAAAGTGAGGATAAGGTCCATCTTTTTCAGGTCTCCATGTTAAAACCTGGTAGGTGGCAACTGTAACCTGTTTGATTTCTTTATTTTCACCTGAATATTCGGCAATCTGATCCTCGGTAAGAGTTGTTTTATCTAAAAGTTCATCAATCCACTGGTGAACGGCAGAAATATTTGTTGTAATAATCAAAGTGGATGTTTTTAGCATATCCATAATTGTCATTCCAACTACTGTTTTTCCTGCACCACATGGAAGAACAATTGTTCCAAATCCTGTACCAGGACCTTTGTTTCCTACAAGTGCATTTGCCGAAGCTTTCTGATATTCCCGGATTTGAAGAGGTTTTCCGCCTAGAGTTGTTTCTCGTAAACTTACATCAAGAGGTTCACCATCTTTTAATATAACTTCATCTTTTACAGGCCATCCGGCTTTTAAAAGCAGCTGTTTAATAGTTCCACGGTCTGTAAGCTGCAAAATAAAACAGAAAGATTTTTCTTCTTCAGAAACAGAGGGGTCTGTCCCCTCGTAATGACAAGGGGAAATCAGTTTTTTTACAAGAGGATTTACAGAAATTTCCTTAAAAACTGGAAGGGAATTACATACAAGGTAAAGATACTTTTCCGCAATCATCTTAGGCTTAGATTCAACTTTATCTTCACCCGTTGCAATCTTTCTTTCTGTGTCTTTTAATTGCGCATTACGCATTGCGCATTCCGAATTTATTCTTAGCGGAACTAACTTTTCTGGTCCCTGTAAAAGTCTGATTTTTCCAAATCGTCCTGCAACTTCATGAATCCACATATCAATTGATTGAGGAACATCGTAGCGGGCATATTTTTTTAAAACTTCAACTGCATCATCGGCACTAAAACCTGCGGAAGTGGCATTCCATAATGAAAGTGGAGAAAGTCTGTATGTATGTAAATGTTCAGGTGAACGTTCCAGTTCTGCAAAAGGAATCAGCGCATTTCTGCATTCTTCTGCTAAAGGAGCATGTACATCTAAAAGTAAAGTTCTGTCCCCCTGGACAATCAAAGGATTTTCGTAATTCATAGGAATGAATAAGTATATCGAATTTATGAAAAAAATTATATGGATATAGAAAAAATAACAGAATTAATACGGGAAGTTTTTAAAAGGGGGGACATATTATGCAGTTTTTTCTTTTTTCTCTGTTTCTTCCACGGCTTCTTTTATATTTTCTGCAATCCTTTGTATTACAGAAACACATACGGAATTTCCTGCTTGTTTATATAACTTTGCATCGCTCATTTCTTCTGGCAAAACAAAATCTTTTGGAAAACCTTGAACATTAAAGCATTCATGTGGGGTCATTTTACGAATACCATTTTTTGTTTTAATTAAGCAAACATTATGTCCGCCTTCGCCTTGATTTGCCGTAAGGGTAGGAACGACACCACTTTTATTTTTACGAACATATTTTCTACGCCATTGATAAATATCTTGATTATCGTCTTTCATTGCTTCAACTAACTG
>JALEPQ010000023.1 GCA_022768685.1 Spirochaetia bacterium | reverse complement strand
AAAACGTTCGCGCAAGCGAACACGTAAATAAATAGAGTTTTTGCAAAAAAACTCGAGACTTAAAATAGATGGCGAAATTTTAGCCATCTATTTTAAACGTTCAATTTATTTAATAAAAATTATATATCAAATTACTATTGTAGTTATTAAAGTACATATCTTGATACTCTGCCATATTGATTACTACAAAACCACAACTATCAAGTGTTTCAGAATTTCTACTCATAGGTTTAAAATAATATGAAACAGGACCATACCATTCTAAGTGATTTCCATTTGAATCAACATTATCAGGATTATAATAAGATTCAGTAAGATTTATTTTAGAAAGATGGTAAGATATCTCATTTACTTTTGAATCACATTCAATATTTAAAGAAGCTAAAGAAGGAAACTTATTTTGAATATTTAAGAAAACTTCATGAAATTTTCTAACTACAGACTCAAAATCTTCTGAATACCCTGATTTTATTAAAGCCTGTGAAATTGCAGCTGAATCAACATAAGAATTAGTTGCAAGTTCATAAAATAAATCTGCCCCACCATAATTGCGTAATAAATAGGCTCCAAAAGCATAAGTGTTAGCATATCCAATAAGTTGAACCCGAGAAACATTGCTTTCCCAGGGATCAATAAATCCGTAATATGAATAAATATTAAAATAATCCAGTCTGTTTTTAGGAGAATAATAATCACGTAAGTCTAAAGTGTCCTGCAGCAAATCTTCTGCACACATAGCAAGCATTTCTGTAAACCAAGTATCATAAACTATACCATATTTGCAAGTTTTATTAATAAAATTCAACATATGATTAAATTCGTGAGCCAAAGTAGAAAATACCTCTTCTGGATTATCTTTTAACCAGTATGAATCTATATAAAAAACTTCTCTTTTATTGCTGTTACTATTATTATAGTAAAAATCATTAGGAGAAAAATACCCTACTATTCCACTTTGATCATTACTATTAATTTCTCCATCACCATTAATGTCATAAATAAGAATATCAATCTTACTATTTTCATCAGGAGTAATATAGATTGCAGGGTATGAATCCAAATAATTTTTTCCGCAGATATTGGTTTCTTTTTCAAAAATTAAATCAAATTTATCAGCTATTGTCTGATATATTGAGTTTGGTTTTTCATTTTCATCAGGAAAAAGTTCTTCGGTTCCAAATGAATAAACTCTACAATGAGATGTATCTTCGCTCCACTTTAATTTAGTTTTCTGTTCAATAAAAGTATAAGAATTTTCCATAGGATTCTTTATATACCAAAAAATATTATCTTCATCTAATTTATTTGTACCAGCAGAAACGCTTGCATTAACATAAGCACTCCTGGCAGATTGCATATCTTTATTAATTTTTGAATGCATCTGTATATCAACTTTTTTTGGAACATATAGATTAAATTCATCAATATCATAATTATCACATTCAATTTGCCTGGAAGAACTTTTAAATTCACCAAAATTTTTAAAATAAACTGATTCATTTGTTAAATTAGTAACAGCCATATATGTAACATCAGAATCTATTTTTATATACTGGGAATAATCTTCTGTCTGATCATCAGTATTATCTTTATTTTTGCATCCCCAAAAAAAAATGCACAAAAATACTAAACCTAAAGCTTTAGCTATTTGCTTGTCATATTTACAATTCCATCCCATTTTTCAGGTACCCCTTTTTCTATAAACATTTTACATCGTTCTGCATAAATTAATGGAGTATTATCACCATATTCACTCTGTTCTGGATTAAGAAGCCTTGAAACTTCTACAAAAAGTCTGCCTGCTTTTACAAAGTCTTTTCTTAAATACAAATCTATGGCTGTATTGAAAATATCTATACCCTCTATTGTAGCAGCACTTAATTCATTTCTAAAGCCAATAATATTAAATAATGTTACAGGCACAGATTTTCCTACAACTCGAACTCTATCAAGTTTTCTGGCAACAATTTTTCCCTTATTTGCACCTGAATCAGCCATTTTCCATGTATCTTCAGAACACATAATCCATGATTTATATGCCTTATTTGTTCCTTCCAGTCGGCTTGCCAGATTTACAGTATCACCAATCATTGTATAGTTCATCTTTGAAAATTCTTCAGTTTGACTTCCCATTAATCCAACAAAAGCTTCACCAGAATTGATTCCGATTCGTGTTCTAAAAGGATTTATTGTTATAACTTGCTTTCCTTGTGGAGTTTCTACTTCATAATCCTTAAAAAAATCTGTATGAGTTTTATTAAACTCAATTTCACATTGTTTCATCTTAATTGCAGAATCAAGAGTTAAATAAGCCCACTCTTCCTTTGTGTAAAGATTCTTTGGATCTGGAGCACCAAACATGGAAATAATAGCATCACCTTCATATTTATCAATTGTTCCATTATTTTTAAGAATTTCATTGGACATTTCACCAAGATATGCATTTAACAATTGAATCAACTGATTTGGACCATCTTCACCAAAAACCTGACCAACCCGTTCACTAAAAGTTGAAAAAGACTGAATATCAGAAAATAAAGCTGTAATATTTTTTTTCTGACCAGCAGTTTTAAAACTTTCAGGATTTCTTCTCAATTCCTCAACAGTATCTTTATTTGCAAATGAAGCAGCAATTTGTGTAATAAATTGTTTTTCACGATTGCTGATTAAAAAACGGATTACAACACCAGTAAAATAATTTATCAACAGATATAATAAGGAACCAACAAATGGAATATAAACATCAAAAACTACAAAAAGAATAGTAAATATAAAGAAAACAGCAAAAAATACAACTGCACCTATAATATTTTGTGTATGCTGAGGCTTTTCACTAAAGAATGTAAGAATAATAGCAATAACAAAAACTGCTAAAAATCCCCAATACCAATCTATATAATAAATAAAATCCTGATTAAGGATAGTATTAGCCAAAGTTGCATGAAGCCCAACATTTTCGTATTTTTTCTGAAATGGAGTAGCACCTAAATCGGTTGTACTGGCTGCAGTATTTCCAATAATACAGAATGCCTCATTAAATTTATCTTTCATAATATTGAAAGAATTTGTATAGTCTCTTAGTAAAATAGACAAATTTCCTAAATCTTCTTCATAATAATCTAGAAATGTATATGCAGTTTCTTCTCCAATATCAAAAACTAAAGAATAAATTCGCTCTTTTACCGATGTAAGATATTCCGCATCAACAAAAGTCTTTAAATCTGAAAAAAATTGATTTCTTAATCCAAAATACTGTTCATATTCTTCATCAGAAATACCGTCAATGACAGAATTATCTGCATTAAATCCTGTACATTTTGAAAGAAGATATTCCTTAAAAACATCAATCTGACCATGAGTTTCCAGCAGCTGTTTTGCTTTAGCTGTAACTTCCATTTCAAAACCGTTTTCATCTAAAAGATTTGTAGCAACTATATTATTAAGACTAGTAATGATGTCATTCTCAAAATAATCAAGCTGAATAAGATTTATAATAGATTCATAATTAAAAGAATCATTCAATTTTTTACGATTGAATTTCAAAAGTATACGTCCATGATTATCTACAGGAATCTTGATATTACAAGGTTTTTCACTACCAGGAATAAGTGCATCATGTAAGATTGTAAAATTTTTAGTTCTTGTTATCTTCTCTACATCAAGATAATCCAGTAATGGTGCCACAACAAGCTGACCTAAATAAAATCCATCATATTCATAAAAAAGTTCAAAACGTCTTCTTGTACCATCAGTATCAATTACAGAGTTTGTAAAGCCAACACCTGCAGAACGTGAAAGCAAGGAATGTAAAGCAGGTTGAAATCCACGAGTCATTCCGTCATAACTTTCTTTTGAACTAAATTCATTTTCAACAGGAATGATGCCTTCAGGATCTGAAAGATTAGAAATAAGAAATCGATTTTTTATGTAATTCTTATCATCATCTGTTACTTTATATCCCAGATCTCTGTTATTTACTGTAAGATAAGCATTTCCAAAAAACTGAAGACATTCACCAAAATATTCGTCATTATCACGGTAAAAATTTGTACTGATATATGAGTTTAAATTTTCAAAAGAAGGGTGAATAACAGAATCAATAATGTTATTTCCAATTCCAGGAAGTTCACTTCCCTTAAAACCATTTTGAACGGCATTTGATAAAGCTGTAACTGATTCATTTACAGTTTTTTCAGTTGCTGCAATACTTGTATAAATTTTTTGTTTAGCAGTTGGAGAAACACCTAAAACTGACGGAGACAGATACTCAATATCGAATACTCCAACACGAGCATTCAATTCTTTCATTCTAAGTAAAGCATCTGCAATGACATCCCTACTCCAAGGCCATTCACCAAAATAGTTGATTGAAGGATCATCTATTTCAACTATCAGAATTTTTGGATCTATTACAGGTTCCTTTTTAAGATGGAATAAACTGTCATAAAGACGATAGTCTAATTTTTGAAATATATTAAAAAAACAAAAAACTAAAAAAATAACAGCTACTATTAAACTGCTTACTAAACTTTTTAAATAATTTTTCCTTGTCATAGAAAAATTATAGCATAATATCAATCAAATTTAAAATTATCTAATGCCAATTTAGCAGCATTCTGTTCTGCCTGCTTCTTTGTTTTTCCAGTACAAGGTCCAAAAACTATTTCACCAAGTTTAACGGAAACTGTAAAAGTCTGATCGTGATCTGGACCAGTCTTGGAAATAAGTTCATATTGAGGACACTGTTTTTTGCATTTTTGATATTTTTCCTGTAAAACTGTTTTAAAATCCTTCATACCGTTTTTACAGACATTATCAATTTCAGGAATAATAAACGAAAGAACATATTTTTCTGCATTTTTATATCCAGAATCAAGATAATATGCACCGATTATAGCTTCCATACAGTCAGCCAGAATTGCAGGCTTTGTTCTTCCACCTGTAAGTTCTTCTCCATGACCAAGAACAAGTAATTTATCTATATTTAATCGCAAGGCTATAGGAGCAAGTGCCTTTTCCGAAACAACAGCCGATTTTATTTTAGCAAGATCTCCTTCAGGATTTTCCATTGAATTATAAAGATAAGCTGCAGTTACTATTCCAAGTACAGAATCTCCTAAAAACTCCAGTCTTTCATTGTTTTTTATGTTTTTCTTTTCATTAGTTAAACTTCTATGATGAAAAGCCTGATCCAATAATTGGAGATTTTTAAATTTAATATCAACAGCTTTGCAAAAAGTAAGAAGCTGTTTTTTTCGTTCACTAGTTAAAGTATTTTCCTGCATATTGATAATATAAAAAGAGCAAAAAAAAAGTACAAGTAAAAACTTGTACTTTTCAAAATCTAATCAAGAACTAATCTATTTGTTCTGTTCAGACTTAATAAATTCATAAACATCGCGAACTGTTTCAAATTCATTTGCTTTTTCATCCGGAATGCTTACGTTCAATTCTTCTTCAATAGCATAAACTAATTCGTATGCATCAAGGCTGTCTGCGCCAAGATCATTTCTGAAAGAAGAATCTAAAGTGATTTTTCCTTCATCAATTTCAAATTTTTCTGCAATTAGTTTCTGTAGTGTTTCGAACAATTCGTCCATTTAAGTCTCCTAAAAATTAGCCTCGTGTTTCAGGTGTAATAACCTGACGTCCGCGGTAAAAACCACATTTTGGACAAACATGATGTGACTGAACAAGGTTTCCACAGTTTGAACATTCAACTAACTGAGGAGCCTTTAACTTCATGTTAATAGTCTGACGTCTCTTTGTAACGGCCTTTGATGTTTTCGATCTTGGTACTGCCATTTATATAACCTCACTAAATCTGATTTATAATCTGATAAAACTAAGATAATATACACCAGTTCCAATCAGAATGTCAATCTATTATAACAAAATTAAGTTTCTTGTCAAACAAAAATCCAAAAAATGTCATTTAAAAATAATTATTTTGAATATTTTTCTAGAATTTTTTCTTTCACAAGCTCTGGAACCATTCTGCTTATATCTCCACCCAGCATTGCCAGTTCTTTAATAGAACTAGATTTAACAATAGCATACTTTTCTTTTGTAGGAACAAAAAACGTTTCTATTTCTGGATTTAAATTCTGATTCATATGAGCAAGATCAAATTCGTAAGAAAAATCATTTGTAGAACGAATTCCACGGATTAATACGGTTGCCTTATTCTTTTTTGCATAATTAACAATCAATTCATGACAACTATGAACCTGAACATTAGGAAAATCTTTTACAAGTTCTTTAAGCATAGAAATACGTTCATCTTCATCAAATAAATATTTTTTCTGAGGATTAACTGCAACAACAACATCAATATTATCAAAAATTTTTCTTGTTCGTTCAATAATATCAAGATGACCATTTGTAGGAGGATCAAAAGATCCTGCAAAAACTGCATTTACCATAACAAATATGAATCTACTGAATTTGACCTAATGGAGCAATAGGAGTAAGATACAATCATGAAAAAGACAATATTTATTTTATTTTTAAGTTTTATTACTTTCTCTTTAATAGCCTGTAAATCAACAGATATTGCACAGGAAAAAACAGAAACAACAGAGTTTATAGAAGAAGTTGATGAAGTTGTAGAAGTTATTGATGATGCTGAATATTTACGATCCATTGATAAACTTGCAGGAGAAACAGTTTCCCGTCAGGAATTTGAAGATGATAAAGCGCAAATTTTGCAGATTATTAATGAGCTTTCTAAAATTATGGAAAAAGAAGATTATGAAGCCTGGAGACAGTACATTGCACCTGATTCATTGAAATATTATTCTAATCCACAAAACATCAGAAAAGCACAGAAAAAACTTCCTGATAAAACAATTAAGCTGGCTGGAACCAAAGATTATTTCAAATATGTTTTTATTCCTTCAAGAAAAAGAAGTCAGGTAGATGAAATCCGTTATATTTCAAAGGAAAACATAAAAGCTGTTCAAGTTAAATCTGATGATTCAGTAATAATTTATTACTATTTCATAAAAGTAAATGGTAAATGGATGGTTCAGATACCTCCTCTAAACTAGAATTAAATTGATTTTTTATAAATCATAATCTATAATGAAATATCTGATTTGCTGAAAATATTCTCGGAGGAATATTAAATGAAAATTTCAAAAAAATTACTTGCAGCTTGTTTAATGTTAGCAGGATCTTTTTTTCTTTTTGCTGAAGAAGAATCTTCTGTAGAAAATGAATACTTAAATGATATTGATGGTGAAATCATTATGACTCTTGCTGAGTCAGATGAATATGATAATAAACTGGTTGCATTGCAATATTTACAGAATTCAATTGATGGTGGTAATACTTCTGAACAGGTAATTCAGGCTTTAGACAGACTTGCAGGAGAAGGTATTAATAATCAGTCTAGAAAGAATGGACGTTTAATGAACAATTATCCTGAAATCAGACGTCAGGCTTGTTTATTAATGGGACAGATTCCTACAGAACATTCTAAAAACCAGCTTGTTGCAATTGCTGTAGCTGATGCAGAACCAATGGTTATTGCAGCTGCTGTAAAATCTTTAGGTGATATTGGAATCAACAATAATGATGAAGTTGTAGATGCTATTTCTTATGCAAATAGAAGAAATCAGGTTCTAAATCCTACAAGTTCTTTAGCAATGGAAGTTCTTGATGCAATGGAAAAACTTGCACCAAATACAGAAAATAAAAAAACTATGATTGATACATGTGCAAGAATTGCATCTGATTATCACTATGTTACTCCTGTACGAAACAGAGCTCAGAAATTATTAAAGAATCTTTCATCTCAGGGTGGTGATTCAAGTTCTAAAAACAAGAACGAAAATAACGGAAAAAAAGTTAACACTACAAACGAAGTAACTGGTGACTAATAAAATCTAAGAAGATAAAATAAGAGCTGTCAGAAATGACAGCTTTTTTTATAGCTGAAAATCAGAAAGAGGAAATAATGGAACCAATCATTCTAGCATCATCATCTCCAAGACGACAAGACATTCTAAAAATGTTAAAAATACCTTTTAGAGTTATTATTCCAAATGTTGATGAAACATTAACTTCAGCAATCGAAATAGAAGAAATTCCTGAATTATTAGCTCGAGAAAAAGTCAGTGCCGTAATTCATTCATTACCCTCTTATCAAGAAATTCCATGGGTATTAGGTGCTGATACTGTAATTGTTTATGATAATAAAGTTTTAGGTAAACCTCAGGATCAATCTCAGGCATTTGAATATTTAAAAATGCTTCAAGGAAATACTCACACCGTAATTACAGCACTTGCTCTTTACAATGGAAAAAAACATGAAACAACATCTAAAGTATGCAAAACAAAAGTAACTTTTGCACCTATGTCTGATGAAGAAATTCAATGGTATGTTGATTCTGGTGAATGGCATGGAGCTGCAGGAGGATACAGGATACAAAGCCTTGCATCCTGTTTTATTGAAAAAATTGAAGGCTCATATTCAGGTGTCATCGGGTTGCCTATTTTTGAACTTTACGATATATTGAAACAACAAGGATATTCTATTCTTGAATAAATACAACGGCTCGTAGAGTCGGACATTCCGGTTCAATTTATTGAACACGAGAAACAGAGTTTGGAGACTAGAAAATTTCTAGTCCGTGAAGGAGCGTTACTCATGGCAGTAGTAACAATGAAAAACCTGTTGGAATCAGGAGTTCACTTCGGACATCAGGTAAAACGTTGGGATCCACGTATGAAGAAGTATATCTTCGCAGAACGCAATGGTATCCACATTATCGATTTGCAGAAAACAATTGCTGCAATTAAAGACGGCTATGATGAAGTACGTAAAGTTACTGCATCTGGCAAATCAATCCTCTTCGTAGGAACAAAAAAACAGGCTCAGCAGGCTGTTCAGAAAGAAGCAGAACGCTGTGGTCAGTTCTACGTAAACAACCGCTGGTTAGGTGGTATGCTTACAAACTTCTCTACAATCAAAAAATCACTTCAGCGCCTCAAGAAAATCGAAAAGATGGAAATTGATGGTACTTTTGAAAATCTTACAAAGAAAGAAATAGCTGCACTCCAGAAGGAAAAATCTAAACTTGAAAAGAACCTTGGTGGGATTAAAGAAATGAAAGAACTTCCAGGAGCTATTTTCATTATTGATACACACAAAGAACAGCTTGCAGTAGCAGAAGCTCGCAGAATGGGTATTCCAATCATCGCTGTTGTTGATACAAACTGTAACCCAGAAGGAATTGATTTCCCTATTCCAGGTAACGATGATGCTATTCGTGCTATTTCTTTGTTCACATCAATTATTGCTAACGCTGTAATTGATTCTGACAATGAAGCTGGACTTAAGATTCTTGAAAATCTTAATGATGATGAAGAAGTTGTAACTGATGCTGCTGTTAAAAATGAAGACGAAGAAATCGTTGACTATTCTAACTACCAGCCAACAGAAGCAAAAGAAGAAGATATCGCTGCTGACAAATCTTTAGCAGATGATGTTGATGAAGATAAAATTTATAAGGACTAATTAAAATGGCAGAAATTAAAGCATCAGATGTAAAAGCACTTCGTGATAACACAGGTGCTGGTTTAATGGAATGTAAAAAAGCCCTTATGGAATGTGATGGCGATTTAGCTGCTGCAGAAAAACTTTTAAGAGAAAAAGGTCTTGCAGCTATGGCTAAACGTGCTGACCGTGCTACAGCAGAAGGAAGAATTTTCATCCGCCAGGTTGGAAATAAAATTGCAGTTGTTGAAGTAACATGTGAAACAGACTTTGTTTCTGGAAATGAAGAATTCGCTAAACTTGGTGAAGATTTATTAGACTTAGTAATGGCTAATAACTATACTAAAGTTGAACCAGACATGGAAGCAAAACTTAATGACTTAGCTTCATTAAAATTCCGTGAAAACATGTCTATTTCAAAAGTAATGAACTTTGAAATTCCTGCAGATGGAACAGGCGCTTTCTATGTTCACAGCGACAAGAAAACTGCTGCTGTTGTAATTCTTAAGGGTTCTAACAGCGATGTTGCAAAGACATTTGCTTATGACTGTTGTTTACACCTTGCAGCTTTCACTCCTGCTTATCTTTCAAAGAAAGATGTACCAGAATCATACATCAATGATCAGAAAGATATCTTTAAAGCTCAGATGGACCAGGATCCAAAAATGGCTGGTAAACCTGAAAACGTTAAAGATGGTATTCTTCAGGGTAAAATCAATAAACACCTTGCAGAAATCTGTTTTGAAGATCAGATGTTCGTTAAGGACGATAAAAAATCAGTTACAGCTAAACTTGCTGAAACTGGAAAGGAAGTTGGAGCAACATTATCATTTGCAACAGCTCAGTTATTACTTTTAGGTAAATAACATATAGGGCAAGACTTGCTTTTTATGGTAAGTCTTGCCTTTAATTTAGGGTTTATTACAAACCCTAAAAACGGCGAAGTCAAGGCTTTAAGCATACGCGTGCCTTGACTCTACGTATTTTAAATTAAATTAATTAGGAGACTTTTATGGCTGACAATAATGAAGAACGCATGGAAAAAACTATTGCTTCATTAAAAGATTCATTCAATGGAATTAGAACAGGACGTGCTAGTGCAGCAATGTTTGATAAAGTATTTGTTGATTATTACGGAACTAAATCTCCATTGAATCAGGTTTCAACAATCGCAATTCCAGAAGCTCGTTCTGTAATTATTACTCCTTTTGATAAAACTTTAATTGGTGAAATTGAAAAAGCAATTCAAGCTGCTAATCTTGGATTAAATCCTTCAAATGATGGAAAAGTAATCAGAATTCAGGTTCCTGCCCTCACTGCAGATCGTCGTAAAGAATTGGTAAAACAGGCTAAAACAGTTGCTGAAAATTCAAGAACTGCAATCAGAAACATTCGTCGTGATGGAAATGATGCATTCAAAAAAATGCAGAAAGATGGTGAATTGACTGAAGATGGTTTAAAAACAGAAACAGACAAACTTCAGAAACTTACAGATAAATATATCGAAGAAATCAATAAGATTTACGATTCTAAAGAAAAGGATATCTTACAAAACTAATGTCTATCGATATGAATAACCTTCCTGGCCACATTGCTATAACAATGGATGGTAATGGAAGGTGGGCGACAAAAAGAAATCTTCCTAGAACAGCCGGACACAACGAGGGGTTAAAAGTTGCTAAAAATATTGTAAAAGCAGCTTCCGACTTAGGCATTAAAAGTCTTACTTTATATGTTTTTTCTACTGAAAATTGGAAAAGAACAGAAAAAGAAGTTGGATTTCTTATGAATCTGATTCATAAACATTTAATTGGGGAATTAGATTTTTACAAAGAAAACAATATCAGAATTAATCAGATTGGAAATTTTGATGCTCTTCCTGATGTTGTACAAAAAGATATTTTAGAAGCTAAAGAAATAACAAAAAATCACACAGGATTAATTTTGAATTTGGCCATTAATTATGGCGGTAGAGATGAAATTATCCGTGGGATAAAAAAAATAATTTCAGAGAAGATTTCTGCGGCAGAAATTACTGAAGAAATAATCACCAGGCATTTAGATATGCCAGAATGCAGTGATGTAGATTTATTAATCAGAACTGGCGGAGAACAAAGATTAAGCAATTTTTTACTTTGGCATATTCCATATGCTGAACAGGTTTATTGCAAAACACTTTGGCCAGACTATACTAAGGATGAATTTTACAGTCAAATTGAAGACTTTCAGAATAGAAACAGAAGATTTGGTGCGGAAAAAGCATTAAATCAGGATGATAAAAATGAGTAAATTAGCACAGAGACTTTTAGTTTTTTTTATTGGAGTTCCACTAGTATTAGGAATTGTATTTGTAAATTTTGAATTTCATTTACCTTTTCAGATAATTGTTATGGCTGCAGCAATGTTAGCTGCAAATGAAATGTATAATATGCTTTCAAAAAAGCATAAATTATTTTCAAAAGCTTTGATAATGGCTTTTTCTGGATTACTCCCTTTTATTTCTTATGCATTAATTCTTGCTAATTTACCTTTGGAGTTTGTTCAGTGGGTCTATTTATTTGAAGTGCTCATATTTCTTGTTATAGGTATTTTTCAAAAATCATTCAGCGGTATAGTAGAAAAAGTTGCTTTTAGCTCTTTTGCAGTTTTTTATTGCGGATATTTATTAACTTATCTTTCAAGGATGACTGTAGTATTAGCTCATTCGCAATTTGCTATTGCTTTATTTTTTATTTTAGTATTTTTATGTGATTCATTAGCATGGCTTTTTGGAAATCTTTTTGGTAAAAACAACAAAGGTATTATTCCAGCTAGTCCAAATAAAAGTATTGCAGGTTTTATTGGTGGAATTTTAGGAAGTGTTGCGTCTGGATGCTTATTTAAATTCATAATTGAAAAGCTTGGATATAATGACGTTCTAACTGGAAACTATTTAAAAATCTGTATTCTTGGTTTTGTCGTTTCACTTGCTTCAATTATTGGAGATCTTGTAGAATCAGTAATAAAGCGCAATATGGAAGTAAAAGACAGCGGAAAATTGATTCCTGGTCGCGGTGGAATGTTAGACTGTATGGATTCAGTTGTTATGGCAGCACCTGTTTTTACAATTTTCCTTCATTTATTATATAATTAATTATGAAAAGAGTATTAGTTTTAGGTTGTTCAGGTTCAATTGGAACAAATACAATTAATATCATCGAAAATATGAAAGATGATTTTGTTGTATGTGGAATTCAAACTCATTCAAACAAAGAACAACTTGAATTATTAAAAAGTAAATATAATTGCCCTGCTCTTTTGACATCTGAAGATAATTCTGAAAAAGCATTTCAAAAACTTATAGATGAATCTAATCCGGACATAGTAGTAAATGGAATTGCAGGAGCTGCAGGATTATTGCCTTCTAAAATTATCCTTGAAAATAAAATTGATCTGGCTTTGGCAAATAAAGAAACTATTGTAATGGCAGGTCCTTTAATTAAATCCCTTGCAAAAAAAAATAATGTAAAATTATTACCTGTAGATTCAGAACATTCAGCTATATTTAATCTGGTAAATCAGGTTGGAAAAGAGAATCTTTCAAAAATTGTAATTACTGCCAGCGGAGGTCCTTTTAGGGACTTTTCTTCTGAACAGTTAAAAAATGTTACAGTAGAACAAGCATTAAATCATCCTACCTGGAAAATGGGTAAAAAAATTACAATAGATTCTTCGACTTTAGCAAATAAAGGTCTTGAAGTAATAGAAGCATCTTATCTTTTTGATGTTTCTTCAAAAGAAATTGATGTTGTTGTTCATCCACAAAGTTTAATTCATTCATTAGTTAGAACAAAAGATGGTATGCTTTATGCTCAAATTTCAGATCCTGATATGAAGCATCCAATTTTCAATGCTTTAACCTGGCCTGAAAACAAGCAAACATATCTTTCAGATTTTAATCTTTTTGATCATCCTATGACTTTCTTTAAACCAAGATATGATGATTTTCCTTTATTAAAATATGCTTTTGAGTGTGTGGATAAGGGAAATGGATATACAATTGCATTTAATGCAGCGAATGAAATTGCAGTTCATGCTTTTCTAGACAGAAAAATTTCTTACCTGAAAATTGCTGAAATCACGGAAAAAACTTTACAGCAGAATTGGTTAAATAATCCTTCTACTTTTGAAGAAGTATTTGAAATTGATAAAAAAGCCAGAACTTATGCATTGGAGCTGGTATGAAATGGCTTTACGGATTACTTTGTCTCATTTTTTTAATCATTTTTCATGAATTTGGGCATTTTATTGCAGCAAAAATTTTCGGTGTAAAAGTAGAAAGTTTTTCTGTTGGATTTGGACCTGTCTTATTGCATAAAACAATCAGGGGCACTGATTATCGTCTTTCACTTTTACCTTTAGGTGGTTATTGTGGAATGAAAGGTGAAAAAGATTTTCAAAAAGCATTGGAAAATAATTTGCCTTCAATTGAGGCTGACAAAGATTCTCTTTATGGAGTTCATCCATTAAAACGAGCCTTAATTGGTTTTTCAGGACCTTTTTTCAATTATCTTTTTGCAATTATTGCTTATTCACTTATTGCGGGAATTGGTTATTCATATTTTACATATTCTAATAAAATCATCATTTCTGATGAATTATTTGGCTCTACAGGAAGTGTTGCTAAAGATGCAGGTTTATGTACTGGAGATAAAATAATTCAGATAAACAATTCAAAAATAAATGATTTTTCTGACATAATTGAAAATGTTTCAACAAGACCTGATGAAGATTTATACATCCAGGTTGATCGAGATGGTAAAATTCTTGAATTTACAGTACATTCACAATTAAATAAAGATTCTGGTACTGGAAAAATTGGAATTGCTGCAGATACAAATGATGTAATTGAAAATCACACACCTGAGTATAATTTTTTTGAAGCCATAGGAAATGGTTTTATAGAAGCAAACAAAGCCGTTGTTTTAACTTTTAAAAGTTTTAAAATTTTGTTTAAAGGTATAAATGTTTCCAAGGCTGTATCAGGTCCAGCAAGAGTTACAGACATGTTGGGTACAACTGTAAAAGAAGGATTTTCAATTGGTATTAGAGAAGGTTTTGTAAGTATGTTCAGTCTAATGGGAGTTATCAGCATTTCACTTTTTATAATGAACTTACTTCCTGTTCCTGTTTTAGACGGTGGTATAATTCTTATTGCTTTAATTGAAACAATTTTCAGAAAAAAAGTAAAACCTAAAATTCAGTATTATATTCAATTTATTGGAATTGCTTTTATAGCTATTCTCTTTGTAATTGGATTATCTGGTGATATAAATTTCTTTATAAATAAAGGAAGGCATTAATTATGAAAAAACATATTTTAATTTTTACAGCATTCTTAATTTCGTTTTCTATTTTTGCTCAGACACATACATCATCACAAGCTCATCAGGAACAAGTAACAAACATTATATGTATTCCAGGACTTTTAGATAATTCTTCTTACATGAGCTCTGGTGAAGATGGATTTTTAATTAAATGGTCTGAAAATAATCTTGGAGAACATTATCAGATTTCAGATGTTGGTATTAAGCTTATAGCCTACTCTCCAAACGGAACAGATGTTGCAGTATATGAGAGTGATGGTGGCTCTGTAAATAAAGTAAGCGTATGGAA
This sequence comes from Spirochaetia bacterium, assembly GCA_022768685.1. GTDB lineage: Bacteria > Spirochaetota > Spirochaetia > Treponematales > Treponemataceae > Treponema_D. The sequence goes on along the minus strand of JALEPQ010000023.1, from coordinate 9,737 downwards.
TTGGAAAACTCTTACAAGAAAATATCAAAAAAAATTTAATGATTCCATAACTTCACTTGCTTTTTCAGCAAAGGGCACTTACCTGATTATTGGAACAGCAACAGTCGATGGTGCGGTATTTGTAAAAACAAGTGACTGGCAGATTGTTGATAAAATAAAGACAAATACCAGCATTGTTAGTTATATAAACACATCAGATACAGAAAAAACATGTGTTTTTTATTCTCCTTCAGGTTCCCTTTCTTATTATTCTATGGGAAATGGTCAGTTAAAACAGAAATTTTCTATTATTTCAGGGCTTACAAATGTAGTTATGTTTAATAACAATATTTTCATTGCCGGTGTAAAAGACAACCAGATTTATATCATAAATGCATATAAAGGTGAAACTGTTGCAGCAATTAATGCTCATAATCCAATAATTTTATCAACTAATAAAGATTCAAATTTATATTATATTGAGTATGATGGTAAAACTTTATACGAAATAAAAATGCTTGAAAACCTGGAAAATCAGACAGTATCTAATCCTCGTCTTGTTAGAACTTTAAGAGGACCTAGAGGAAATGCTGCAATCTGTGCAGGAACAAAAAATTACGTGGATATTTTTCTTGGTGGAAAAAATGGTGCCATTTACAAAGTTGAAGTGGAACCATCAACAGTTACAAATAATCTTGAAGAAATAACAGAAAATACCTATGCAAAAATTTATGATATGGATATATCAGATTCATCATTCTATTTCCTTACTGAAAATAAAATTTATGAATCTTCTTATGATACAGAACTTATTATAGAAAAAGCAGATGTTAATGGAGAAAATCAAATTATAACTTATGACTCCGAAAATGTAATTCTGTGGTCAAAATCTACACGAAATTCTGTAAAATTAATGAATCTTTCATCAAAGGAAACTAAAGAACTTTTTATACCTAAGAATACTATTCAATCAGTAAGACTTTGTACTGTACATGATTCAAAATATCTGATTGAAATAGAAAGCAACACAACCGTGAATATATATGATTTTGAGTCTCAAAAATTCTATGAAATATATTCTGGAACTGGCGTTCAAGATGCCGTAATAACAAATAATAAATATGTTTATATTGCAAAATCTGCTGCTACAAATCCTAAAGTTCCAATGTTATCAGTTAATCTTGAAACCCTGGAAACTGTACCACTTTCTCTTAAGGGTAATGTAGCTTATGGATTAAGTACAGACGGTAATATAATTTACGGCGTTAATCTTATCTCAGACAATTCTGGCAAAAGCACTTACGTATTCTCATTCAATACTAATACAAAAACATTTACGAATATATTAAAATTTGCAGACGAAGACTCAGAGGCATTTACATATTTAAATGGATCTAATTTATTTACGAATATTGGTAAGAATAAAATCTATTGCTATAATCTTTCCACAAAGAAAAGATTCAGCTATAACAGATCTGCTTCTATTCCAAAAAGTATCTGTCAGAAAAATAATCGTGTTGTAATATTAAACAATAATGGCAGCATTTCCTGGTGCGGACCTTCTTCATCCACCTTGCTTGCAGACTGGTACCTTACAAAAGACCAGAACTGGATAGAATTTTAAAATAGAAAAGAGGATGTCCAATAAGTCCTGTCATGCTGAATTTATTTCAGCATCCACACTATATACAGTGCATAGATTCCGAAACGAGTTCGGAATGACGCTACGCAACGAACTTTTTGGTCATCCCCTTTTTGTCTAATCTATTTCCAGTCTTCTGTATTTATACCACAGCCTCTTTTTAATGCCTCGCTATAAATATCCAGATAACCATTTACAGATTTTTCCCAACTAAAATCTTTAGTCATACCGCGTTTTTGCATTTTTTTAATATGTTCTTTCTGGTTGTAATATGCATATACTGCCCAACCAACAGTATTATATACAGCACTTGGGTCAAGATTATCAAATAAGAATCCTGTTCCATCACCTGTTTCCTGATTATACTGTTCTACAGTATCTGCTAAACCACCTGTTCTTCGTACAATAGGAAGTGTTCCATAAAGTAACGAATACATCTGATTTAATCCACAAGGTTCGTATCGAGATGGCATAAGAAAGAAATCACTACCAGCTTCAATTAAATGACTTAAACTTTCATCGTATCCGATATATGCCCGCATATTTGGTAACTGATTTTGCAATGTATTAATTTCATCCTCGCACCAGCGTTCTCCACTACCAAGAATAGCAAATTGAACATCCATAGTTGTACATAAACCATAAATACAACCATAATTTGGAGCAAAAACTTCTGCAATTCCCTTCTGATCTGCAAGACGTGTTACAATACCTATTACAGGTACATCAGGATTCAAAGGTAAGCCCATCTTCAGCTGAAGCTGTTCTTTACATTTTTTCTTATTTTCAAGAGTATTCTCATCAAAATTGAAAGGAATAAGTTTATCAGTTTTAGGATTCCATGTAGTAAGATCACATCCGTTTAAAACACCTCTTACAACATCAGAACGAACCCGTAACAAACCATCTAATCCAAATCCACCTTCCGCAGTCTGAATTTCATTTGCATAAGTTGGAGATACAGTTGTTACCATGTCTGCACAAGAAATTCCTGCCTGAAGAAGATTTATAGCTCCGTTATGTTCTAATCCTGCTCCATAATAAAGTCCCCAATCTAAGCCCAACGCAGGAAAATGATCTTTACCATATACCCCCTGGTATCCAAGATTATGGATAGTAAAAACAGAAGATGTATGAGCAAAATATCCATTACGACATAAATTTTTAAGAATGACTGGAACAAGTCCTGTAAACCAATCATGAGCATGCATAATATCAGGATACCAGCCTAACAAACGACAGAGCTGAAATGCACCATGACAAAGTAAAGCTGATCTATATGGATTATCATGAAAATCAGGTTCTGATTTAGTTCCATAAATTCCATCACGCCCATAAGACTGTTCATGATCAATAAAATAAACAGGAACTTTTGAACCTGGCAAATTTGATTCATAAACTTTAACCCATGTTTCTTCCTGACCTGCAGCAACGGCTAATGGAGCATCTATAGGTTTTAATTTGGAACGGTCTATTTTATAATATCTAGGCATGACAATTCTTACATCATGACCTTGTTTAGCAAGATTTAATGCTAAAGCTGACACAGCATCAGCCAATCCACCTGTTTTTGCAAAAGGAACAGTTTCTGAAGTAACCATTAAAATTTTCACTTTATCCTCTCCTATAAAAAGTCAAGAAGATTGTTTCAACAATCGATTGACTTTTTACGCTGTTCCGTAATGTAATTAGGAACAGCAGTTTAATAATAAGTTTGCAACGCAAACTTCAGGTAAGAAAAAACCGCGCTATTTTAGCGGTTTTTTCTTACACCACCTTCTATTTTTCTTCTACAGCTTTCTTAAAAGCCTCTTTAGAGTTTATAATTGAACTTTCCGAACTGCAATATGCAATACGAAACCAACCTTTACCAGCAAAACCACTGCCTGGCGCACAAAGAATGTTATATTTTTTTAAGTGTTGAGTAAAAGCCATATCATCATCATTCCATGAATCAGGACATTTTACCCAAAGATAAAAGGCACCTTCAGGTTTAACATATTTTAATCCTGCATAGTCCATAACATCACAGATTTCTTTACATCTTTTTTCATAAGTGGAAAAATCACATTCTGCATCCCATGATTCAGTAAGTACTTTCTGGAAAAAAGCAGGACAATTAACAAATCCAAGTACACGAGTACAAAAAATTGCAGCAGCCATAAAATCATTTTTTTCTGGACATGAAGGATTGATACAAACATATCCAATTCGTTCACCAGGAAGACTTAAATTCTTGGCAAAAGATGTAACAACAACTGCATAATCATATTTATCAAATACAGATGCAACTTTTTTACCATCATAAGTAATAGCTCTGTATGGTTCATCACAAATTAAATAAGGATATCTTCCAGTTTTTTCTCCAAATTCATTAAGCATTTTACAAAGACTGCTTACTTCCTTATCTGTATAAATTCTTCCTGTTGGATTATTAGGAGAATTAATTAAAACAGCAGCTGTTTTTTCATTTAGTGCATTTTTTATAGCATCTACATCCAGACCAAAATTTTCTGTTGTAGGAACAGCAGCAACTACTCCCTGATGATTATGAACATAATTATTATATTCTGCAAAATATGGACAAGGAATAACAATTTCTTCACCAGGATTAAGCACAGTTTTCATTACTACATTTAATGCACCACCAGCGCCTACTTCCATAACTACACAAGAGCCATCTACAGAAACACCTTGCTCTATGCTAGTTTTTTTTGCCATTGCTTCTCTAGTCTCAGGATAACCTGCGTTTGGCATATAACCATGACGAAGATGTGTAGTATCAGCAGCAACTTTCTTAACTGCATCTACAACCTTCTGAGGTGGATCCAAATCAGGATTTCCTATACTAAAATCATAAACTTTATCAGCACCATATTTTTGTTTCAAAATGGCACCTTCTTCAAACATCTTTCGAATTACACCGTTAGATGGACTTTCAACTATTGCTTTTACATTTTTAGAAATCATATTTCTATTATATCACAAAAAGCAATTATTGATTATTAAATACATAAAAATAGATAAAAACTTTATTGAAACACTTTCTCATAAAATCTATACTTTAAAAATGAATGAAAAAAAATTTATTATTATGATTTTTATTATCGGTTTTTTCTCTTTTTCTGTTTTTTCATCATCAGGAAAAATTTTTAATCAAAAGCTGACTGACTATGAAAAAAATGTTTTGAATTCTGGTGACCTTTTAATTCGTAAAACAAATTATTCCAGAAATATCTGTCTGGAACCTGTTTCTCCTGCTGCTGAAAAAATATGTACTGAATACAAAAAATTAAAACCTAAATATCTGGCAGAAGTAATTCAGATACGAAAAATTTCAGATAATCCTGATTTACCACAAAAACTTTTAGAAACTCTTTATAATATTAATAATTATTCAAATATTGTTTATTACTCAGAATATAATGATTCTTACGGAAAATTATATAATTCAGCAGAAATCAAAGAAACAATTCATTATTCAGATAGGGATGAAATTAATGCTGTAATCAATATGGACCCTTTTGGTGATTTTTCTGAAAATATTAAGATATGGACTGCTCAAAATGAAATTCTATATATAGCCAATAATTCTCAAAAGTTAAAATACCATGATTTTTTTACTGTAATTGGAAAAGAAAAATTCAAAATTTCAGTTCTTTTGCTTAAAGATGATGAAAACTGGATTTTATATGGAATTGGAGGAATCAACGCACCTTTACTGCCTTTTGTAACAGATCGGATCAGACTTTCTTTTAATAATAGAATAAAAACCTTTTGTAACTATATCTATAAACAATTTTAACACAAATCGTTATAATAAAAATTATTTATAGTGGGAGTTATACTATGATATGGTTAATTGGTAGCCAGGGATTTATTGGTAAAGAAATCTCAAAGAAATTTGATGAAAAAAAGTATAATTGGGTTGGGACTAATAACGAAGTTGATATAAGTAATGCAGATTCTCTGGAAAGTTTTGCTCAAAGTATAAAAACAGCAGCATATTTTCCTTCTGAACTTCCAAAATCTGAACGACAGATTAAATGGATTGTAAACTGTGCACAAATATTAGATGATAAAATTGCAGACGAAAATCCAGAATTCTGCGAAAAAATAAATTCTAAAGGGGCTGAAAACATTGCAAGACTGGCACGTAAAATTGGAGCCAAACTAATACATATTTCAGATGTTTCAGTTTTTGATTGTAAAGGAAATATTGCTTTTAGTGAAGAAAATCCTAAATATCCTTGTTCTATTTTAGGAAAAACATTACTTGCAGGAGAAATTGCCATTCAAAAAGAAATGAATCAATATTATATTTTTAGAACAACAAATCTTTTTGGACAGGATAATTCTCCACTTGAACAATTTATCTCTTCTGTATTAAATAATCAGGTTGTACAGCCTGTATATGGAAAAGATTTTGCACTCACCTATATTTCAGATTTTTGTGATACAATCATCCAGTTCATTGAAAAATCAAACAATGCAACAGAACTTTTTGGCAAGCATAGTGCTCCTTCTTATGGAATATACAATGTTTCAAATTCAGGAACAGTAAATAACAAAGAATTATTAAAAGAAATAAGGCATTTATGCAAAAAATATTATAAAATTACAAGTAACAGTGAATTGACAGATAAGGCACTATCTTTTAATTTACCAGAAAATACTCTTCTTAATACGAACAAAGTAATAAAAGAAATAAATTTAAAAAATCCGTCCTGGCAAAAAAGTTTAGAAAAATATTTTAAAACAAATAAAAAATAATTCTTTATTAGCACGAATGGAGAAAATATGGAAAATATTAATGCTAACAGCAGAAAAATGCCTTTATCAGTAAAAATATCAAATATTTTAATTTATTTGATTCCTGTAATTTATGGCGTTATTATTTCAGTTTACAATAAGGTTTATGATAATATTCAAACTCGTTTTGCAAATTACATTTCAATTCCTGTAATTGCATTTATTCTAATAAGTTTATTTCTTATTACCTTTATTTCTAAAAAATGTGAAGCAACTTACTTAAAATATGATGGTTCTGAAGAAAGTCATGAAAAATGTAAAAGAATGTATAATATACATTTAATCTTTAATATGATTTTTCCTGTTGCAGCAGGTTTTATATATCCATTTGCTGTACAGGCAGGCAGTATAATTCACAATTATTATGTTTCATTCTGGAGAATGATGTATTTAAGTGTTAATTCTGCATGTCTTGTTTCTGTTTTCTTTTATACAATTTGGGTTACTCAATATTCAAAATATCTTTCGTTTATTGAATTAAAAGAAAAAGATGTTGTTTTAGGATTTAATAGAAGAATCCTTGCAACTACTTTTTTTACAATCTGGGGAATATTTGCCGGAGTAATGATCACTGTCGTATGTACTTTTTCTTATTCCCAGAATTCAGCAAATACTGATGGTAATTTTTTTGCAAGCCATTTTGTTATTTTGTGGATTCCTCATATGATTGCAGACCTTTTACTAGGTTCAGCAAACATGACCATCTTAATAAAATCAACAATTAAAAGTATTAACAAGATTGATAGTTTTAGTAAATCTCTTGCTGAAGGTAATTACACTATAGATGAACTGGCAGTAGACTCAAGAGATGAATTTGGATTAATTATTAATAAACTTAATATGTTTTTTAGAGATAATAAGAAACTTGTTTCAGGAGTTAATGAAAACGTTGCTCAGATAGTAGAAATCAGTAATGAGCTTTCAGAAAACATCCAGAAAACAGACGAAAGTATTAATGATATTGTTATGAATATTACTTCTGTAAATGAAAAAATGAACAATCAATCAACTGTCATTAATACAACTACAGATGCAACTAACAATATCATGGAAAATATTGAACGATTAAACGCTAGCGTTCAAAATCAAAGTGCAAATGTAGAAGAAACCTCTGCTCAAGTAAGAGAAATAGTATCTAACATAAATAATGTTACATCTATTCTTGAAGAAAACAGCAAATCTTCAATGCAATTAAATGAAGCCTATTCTATTGGTATGAAACGAGTTGAAGATGCAGTAAATATGTCTGATAAAATTATTGAAGAAAGTTCTAAATTGCTAGAAGCTTCAAATATTATTCAAAATATTGCAAGTCAGACTAACCTTCTGGCAATGAATGCAGCAATTGAAGCTGCCCATGCAGGAGAAAGTGGTAAAGGATTTGCCGTTGTTGCAGATGAAATTAGAAAACTAGCAGAACAAAGTAACTCACAGGGAAAAAATATTACTGCATCATTAAAAGAACTAGAACAGGTAATCAAAGATGTAAGCTCAAGTATTCGTCTTGTACAAGGTCAATTTGCAGTCATGTCTGAACTTTCCCAAAAAGTAAATGAACAGGAACTTATAGTAAAAAATGAAATGGAAAAACAGACTGAAGGCAGTGCCCAAATTATAGAAGCAATGAAAAATATTGATGCCTCAACTATTCAAGTTTCTCAAGGTGCACAAGAAATGAGAATTGGAGGTCAACTTGTTGTTTCTCAAATGCAATCAATGGATGATGCAAATAAAACTATTAATGAAGCTATAAAGAAAATGTCCGCAAGTTCTGAGAAAATTGTAAATATTATTAATGACATAAATATCACAAGTTTCAGAACAATTGAAGCAACAAAACAATTAAAAGAAGAAATGAATAATTTCAAGCTTTAGTTTTAAGATGAGAGTTGATTGCTTTTTCATATACGGCAATCAACTTATCTGTAGTTTCTGTAATCGACCATTTTTTACTCCATTCTACAGCTTCTTTGCTTTTCTGTTCATGAAGTTCCTTATCTTGAAGTAAGGCAATAACTTTTTGAGAAAATTCCTGCAGGTCATTTTTTACCATAAATCCGCCATTATCACCCTGCATTACATCTAAAGTTCCCATTTCACCAATAGCTACAACAGGCAACCCGATAGTCATTGCTTCCAGTGTTACAAGTCCCTGTGTTTCTGTTAAACTTGGAAAAACAAATACATCTGCCATTTTATAATAATAAGCCAGTTCATCACGGTTGCAATAGCCTGTAAAACAAATATTCCATGAATAAGGTAATTTTGATGCTTTAGCCTTAAGGGCTGGCAGTTCACCACCATCACCAACAATAACCAAAACTGCATCTTTTACAGTTTTTCGAACCTCGCCTAGCATATCAAGTAGAAAATAAAGGTTTTTTTCTGCAGCAACACGTCCTACATACAATAAAATAGGTTTCTTTTTAACAACAGGAAACAGTTTATGAATATGATTAAAAAATCTTGTAGCCTTTTTATCGTCATAAATAGAGATTTCTGAAGAAATACCAGTAGGCAAAACAATAACATTATCAGAAAAACCATAATTTTTAATTAGTTCCTGAAATCGTATAGTTGGAGCAATTATATAATCAGCTCTTCTTAATAGATATAATGAGATTTCACGACCATAAAACCTTGAAATAGCCTTTGGAGCAAACTTTGCATATTGTTCACAATATTCTTCCCAATATGTATGAAATGTATATACCAAGGGAAGATGACGATGTTTAGCATAGTGGGAACCAAAGCGTCCCATAACATATTCAGAATTAACATGTATTACATCTGGTTTAAAATTATCAAGATAAGATTTTATTGCATGCCAGGAAGTATATTTTGCATAACGATCCTCATCAGACCAGATAATATTGTCAGAGGCAGCCCTAAAAACATATATATTGTGACCTTCATATTCTAAAATTTCAGAATAGGACTTTACATTTAAATTCTTATGACGTGAATTCCGTTTAGTATTATAATTTGGGCAGACAATACAAACTTCGTTTCCTCTTTTTACAAGTTCTCTTGCAAATGAAAGCATGGATACCGAAACTCCATTTATACGAGGAAAAAAAGAATCTGCAAACATAGCAATTTTCATTTATGACAAATTTAATAAATATGTAAAAATAAATCAACAGTTATTATCCAAAACCACAGGGCAAACGCATTATAAACAAAAATCCGATTTTTTGGCTCCCAGTCACGGTTGCGTGATTCAAAACCGCGCAATAATGCGCTACACGCTTTTTGTGGTATAGAAACTATTAAACTGCCGCTTCGCAGCAGCCACAAAAAG
>JALEPQ010000133.1 GCA_022768685.1 Spirochaetia bacterium | reverse complement strand
AGTTGAAGAATGTCTTGATATTGTACTTCAGCTTTCAAAAAAATGGAGTTAAAAAACAGCCTGTGAATCATGCTTTTCGGTAAGATTTTTTACATGATTCACAGAACTATTTCGGTAAGGTTTTTACGTGATACAATACGTATAGTCGTAAGTAAGTGAATTCATTACAAAAAAAGACGCCTCATTGAGACGTCTTTCAAACTGTTTACTAAAAAATAATAATAACTACGAAGTCTTGATTTTGAAAACAATAAAACAGGACTTCGTGTGTTTATCAATTCAAAAATTGATAAAAGTATTATTTAGAAGCACCAGGAATTGCTTTATCGAATTCTGGGTTTCCATGGTGATAAGTTGGTAATACTTTTGGAGAAACAGCATCACCTTCAATCTTTGCAGCAGCTCTTTCTTTTTCGAATGCTGTTACGTGATCAAGATTCATTTTTGAAGTTTCTGTCATTTTAATATCTTTGAATATTTTTCCAGCTTCAATACCAGCTTCACGTCCGAATACAACTACGTCCAGAAGTGAGTTACCCATTAAACGGTTTGTACCGTGAACACCACCAGAAGCTTCACCTGCAACTAAGAGGTTTGCAACACCAGAGTGACATGTAGCGTTGATTTCAACACCACCGTTCTGGTAATGGAGTGTAGGGTAAACCAAAATAGGTTCCTTGCGGATATCAATTCCATATTTAATGAACATGTTGTACATAGCAGGAATTGATTTAAGAATTGTTCCTTCTCCATGAATCATTTCAATCATTGGAGTATCAAGCCATACAGCATCCTGAACATCATTCTTTACACCACGTCCTTCACGAACTTCACGGATAATACCAGAAGCGTTTACATCACGTGTTTCAAGAGGATGAATATAAACTTCACCATCTTTGTTGATAAGTTTAGCACCAAGTGAACGAACTTTTTCTGTTACTAATTTACCAAGAATCTGAGTTGGATAAGCAGCACCTGTTGGGTGATACTGTAAAGAATCCTGATATAGAAGTTTTGCACCAGCACGGTAAGCAAGGACTAGACCATCAGCTGTAGCACCGTAGTGGTTTGAAGTAGGGAATCCCTGATAGTGCATACGTCCAGCACCACCAGTAGCGATAATTACAACTTTAGCTTTAGCAATGCGAAGTTCTCCTGTTTCAACGTTCATTAAAACAGCACCACAAGCTTCACCTTTATCATTTTTTATCAATTCTACAGCTGCTGTAAAATCTACAACAGTAATTGAATCTGCACGGTTGAATGTTTCATCGCGAAGTGTACGCATGATTTCAGCACCAGAGTAGTCTTTACAAGCGTGCATACGTTTGCGGCTTGTTCCACCACCGTGTGTAGTAACCATTGTTCCATCTTCCTGCTTGTCAAATTCAACACCAAGATCATTTAACCATTTGATTACAGATGGAGCTTTGTTTACCAATGTGTAAACTAATTCTGGTTTACCGTCAAAGTGTCCGCCACCATAACAGTCAAGATAGTGCTGAGCAGGAGAGTCATTTGGTTTATCAGCAGCCTGAATACCACCTTCAGCCATCATTGTGTTAGCATCACCAACACGAAGTTTTGTTGCAAGAAGAACTTTTGCACCAGCTTCAGAAGCCATGATTGCAGCAGAACATCCAGCACCACCACCACCGATTACGAGAACATCTGTTTCATAGTCAACGTGATTTAAGTCAATCTGATCAGCTGTGTAACGAGGTTTTGCCTGTAACATTTCAGCTAATTCTATTGGTGCTTTCTCACCCTTGTTAGGACCAATTTTAAGTTCTGTAAACTGTTCCTTAATGCGGTCTGGATGGAACTTTAATAATAAATCGTCTTTCTGTTCTGCAGTAAGACGTTCATGTTCGAACTTAAGATTTGCTTCGCGTTTTTCTGCAACGATTTTTGCTGCATCGTCAAGATAATTTCCGTACATTCTATTTCCTCCGTCTTACTTATTTCTCAATGTCACGATTATTGTATAGATTTTTGATTTCAGCTTTATCACCAGTAGAAAGTTTCATCATCTTCTGGATAGCTTCTTCACATTTTCCTGCATCAATTTCAGCAACACGATCAATAAGGTGCTGAGTCTGAGGCTGGATGTATTTACCGTTTATACGGCGGGCAAGTTCTGCAACCTGAGGATGAGAAATTCCAGCAGGACAACGTGATGAACAACATCCACACATTACACAGTCGAATGAAAGTTCAGCACACTTTGCAAAATCACCACGCTGAGCGTAAGCAATATACTGCATTGTTTTTAATTCCTGAGGACAAGCACGAGTACAAGCGTTACAACCAACACAAGAGTAGATTTCAGGATAAAGCTGCATCATAACAGCCTGTTCTGGTTTTACAGTATTAATATCGTAAATCTGTTTTACTAATGGGAAGAATGGAAGTGTAGCAATGTACATATCGTTTTCAACTTTCTTAGAACAAGCCAGGCAAGTCTGGAGCTGATTAGTTCCTTTAATACGATAAATTGTAGCACAAGCACCACAGAAACCGTTTCTACATCCGCAACCACGTTTCAACTGATATCCAGCATACTCCATGGCATTCATTATTGTTAATTCAGCTGGAACTTCATATTTTTTTCCAAAAATATAAATAGTTGCCATTTCTTTATCTGCCATATTTTTCTCCTAAAAAGGGGCGCCTGCCCCTCGCTGCAAACGTCGCAGCCAAGCTGCTTAGTTTTCCGCTACCCCCTCTCCTAAGGGACTTACAGTCCCTTAAAATCCCTGGTTT
>JALEPQ010000088.1 GCA_022768685.1 Spirochaetia bacterium | reverse complement strand
CTACACGCTTTTTGTGGTATAGAAACTATTGAACTGCCGCTTCGCAGCAGCCACAAAAAGAGTGTTTTTGAACCACGCCCCGCTCCTTCGCACCAACATTACGGAAAAGCATTTATAATGCGTTTGCCCTGCTATTCTGGTATTAAAAAAATATTTCAAATGTGGTTATTTTTAGTTTTATGTATACCTAATTATAATAAAAAAAGTGGAGTAATTTTTATGATTACATTAGAAGAAATTGAAAAACAGGTTACAGAAGCTGTTCAGCAGGTAATAGATGCAAAACCTGTTTCTAAGGGTTCTATTTTTGTTATAGGCTGTTCTTCCAGTGAAATAGGAGGAGGACTTATTGGTCATGATTCTAATGCAGAAATAGGTAAAGCGGTCTTTAATGGAGCAAATAAAGTATGCCAGAAAAATGGAATTTTCCTTGCAGCCCAGTGTTGTGAGCATTTGAATAGGGCTTTGGTAATAACCAGAGAATGTGCTGAAAAATATGGTTATGAAGAAGTTTGTGTTGTTCCCTGGTTAAAAGGTGGCGGCTCATTTGCCACTGCAGCTTATCATGGTTTTGAAAATCCTGTTGTAGTTGAACATATTAAAGCTTCTGCCGGAATAGATATTGGAAGTACACTTATTGGCATGCACTTAAAAGATGTAGCTGTACCATTGCGATTAAAAGAAAAATATATAGGGAATGCATACTTAACAGCTGCATATACTCGTCCAAAACTGATTGGTGGAGAAAGAGCAGTGTATGAAGTGCATTAATCAGATATTGTAATTGTAAACTAAAGTTTAATATGCAAGTTTCAATTGCAGATTTTTGATATAAACTTTCGCAAAGTTTTTTTATATGTCTGTAGATTTAAAAAAAATGCAGTTCACTTCTTATAATGAACTGCATTTTTTTAAGTTTATAGTGTGTTTGATTTTAATGTGTTAACTTAAATATTGCTGTTAATCCAGCTTTCAATTGCTTCCTGAGGTTTAAAACCTACTGATGTTGAAACTGCTTCACCATTTTTGAAGAGGAATAGGGCAGGAACGCTCATAATACCTAATTCCTGACATAAATGCTGAGCTTCATCAACATCAATTGCGAAGAAGTTTACTTTTCCTTCAAAATTTGTAGATGCACTTTCCAAAACTGGAGCGAGCATCTGACAAGGTCCACACCAGGTTGCAGAAAAATCTACAACACTGAATCCGTCTTTTACTGATTCTTTGAATTCTGCTTCTGAAATCTTTTTTACCATATTTTATACTCCTTCGTATTAAAATTATTTGCTTAAATATTTTACAGCACTTAATGCTGCAATGTTGCCTTCTCCGGCACTTTTTATATATTGATATGGAAGTCCTGCAATGTCACCACAGGCAAAGAGACCTTTCAAATTAGTTTCCATATTTCTATTAACTTTAACATGATTTTCATCAAGTTCAAGTCCTGGTACCAATTGTTTTGGAGATACACTGTCTCTGAGAATAAAGAATCCGTCTGCAGTAATTTCCTGATTTTTTAATACCAGTTTATTTGCTTTCATCATACCTTCAATTGAAACAATTTCATCTTTTATTATTTCAATGTTTGCTACATCAGAAATATTTGTTTCTTCTTTATATAAAGGAATGAAATAAACTTTTTCACAAACTTCAGAAAGGAATTTTGCTTCCTCTTCTTCTTTTGAAGTTTGTGCTATTACAACAACCTTTTTTCCTTTGTAGAGCGGGGCATCACAAGTTGCACAATAACTTACACCACGCCCCAAAAATTCTTCTTCGCCTTTATATGGTTTTCCGAAATTAACTCCAGATGCAAGAATTACACTTTTTGCTATGTAAGTTTTATTTGATCTGGAAGTTAGACTAAAATAATCTCCCAGCGAATAACAAGCTGTGATGGAATCTTCTGTGATTTCAATTCCTAGGGAAGAAATATGATTCTGAAAATTCTTCATTAAGTCTTCACCCTTGATTGCAGGGAATCCTAAATAGTTTTGAATTTCATGAGCCTTTTCAAGTTTAGCCGAAAGATTTTTACTTCCGAAAATGATTACTTTTTTATTTCGAATTTTTAAGATCACAGCTGCAGAAAGTCCTGCTGGACCTGATCCAATAATTGCAACATCATATCTTTCTTCCATAAAATAAATCTCCCTTTATGATTATTTGCACCATTGTCTGAAAAAAATCGGACAGTGTTGTATTAATAATTCTTATTTTATGTTATCTGTCAAATATTTGAAAAGAGGCAAAATGTTTTCACCTCGCGTAAAATTAAATCGTACACAATCTTCTTGTGTATTATTAGAATATAACGAATGATAAAAAAAAATGCAATAGATTTTATTAAATTAAATCGTATACAATTAAAAACAGAATATTATTTTTTGGGATGCTTTTACTTTTTAATCTTTCTGGTAAGGATTTTTAATTATTAAAAAAAATGGTACAATAATAATAAAAAACTCTCTCTAAAAATCAGGATTTTATATAATGCAAATTAAAGATGAAGAAAGCTATGGAAA
>JALEPQ010000051.1 GCA_022768685.1 Spirochaetia bacterium | reverse complement strand
AGCCTTTGCTGTTGTTTGTGCCAAAGCTTTAGTGTTTCCAGTGCAGCTGAAATAGCACACAATAGATTTTGCATAAGTTGATGTCATTAAAAGACCTCCGAATAAAAGCGAAAGAAATAGTTTTTTCATAATTTTGCCTCCAATTTTTTTATTTATAATAATTGAAGTATTTAGATATAGTAAATACTTATTTTAGATGGTGTTTTATGCTTTTAGGTATAGCAATTTTTTATTTTCGTTTTTGAATTTTTTGGAAACCAGTCTTTTGAAAACTTTTTCCTGTTACCAGTTTTCATATCTTCGGTTTTTGTTAATTGAAGAAATTTCTTTCATCTCATCATCGCTTATTTCAAATTTGTCTCAAAAAAGTTCTGCAGCTTTTCCCAAGGAATGTAGTTTCCATTTCCGCCGTCATACAAATCACAGTGGGTTGCATTTG
Organism: Spirochaetia bacterium; assembly: GCA_022768685.1. Taxonomy (GTDB): domain Bacteria; phylum Spirochaetota; class Spirochaetia; order Treponematales; family Treponemataceae; genus Treponema_D. The sequence goes on along the minus strand of JALEPQ010000051.1, from coordinate 1,906 downwards.
GAACAATCATCAGTTCTTTGTTTGAAGTGTATTTGCTGTCTTTTATCATGTTGTTAAAAGCAGTCTCTCAAAAATATCTTGAATGAGCTTTTTCTCCGTGAACGATTAAAACTGCATTTCTGATTTCGTTTGTGTAAGCAAGAAGTTTGTTGTTCAAAAGTGAAGTTCCAGCAGAAGCATTCCATCCCATGTTTGAATTCAAAGAGCGTGGATGGTAGCCTCGTTCTGTTTTGTAGTAATCCCAATACTGCTGGAAAAATCCTTCTTCGGCAGGTCTTTCATCTGGAAGTCCACCACCATTTTTATAAGTTTTATTTTTATAATCTTCAGTTCGCTGTTTGTTCAAAGCAACTCTCTGTTCGTAACGTGCTTCTTCTGAATCTGCTGAATCAAAATAACCTTTTGAAGCAACACGAGTCATATCGTACATTGTGATTGCGGTCGTTGCCTTGATTCGAGTATCGATTGCAGCCGCGTTCAAAGCCATTCTGCCCCAGCCACAGATTCCGATGATTCCGATTTTTTCTGGATCAACATTTGGCTGAACTGAAAGGAAATCCACTGCTGCCTGAAAATCTTCTGTGTTGATGTCAGGAGAATTCATATAACGAACATTTCCGCCACTTTCACCGCAAAATGACGGGTCAAAAGCGATTGTAATAAATCCGCGTTTTGCCATTTCGTGAGCATACAATCCTGAACTTTGTTCTTTTACAGCACCAAATGGATCACAAACTTCAATGGCAGAAAGCTTACCCTTTGCGTTTTTCGGAGTATACATATCTGCTGCCAAAGTGATGCCGAAATGGTTTGTAAAAGTCACTTTTTTATGCGAGACAGATTCGTCAAGTTTGAAAGTTTTGTCCCATTTTGAATCAAGTTTAAGTTTTTTCATTTTAACCCCATTTTTTTTCATTAACCAGCGTTAGGGTATGGAAGCCCTTTAGTCGACCACAGGCGATAGCCGAGGACGATGAGCGTTAGCGAAGGCTGGAACACCCGGTCACCGGAAGCTTTGCTTTCGGTGACAACGCCCAATTATTTTTAAAATTATATTTACCTCAATATGATATAGCAAATACTTATTTCAAATGATTATTTATGCTTTTTTTCTATACCTATGCTATATTTTTCTCATGAGATTAAATTTCCAAGTCCTTACCTACTTTCTTGCCATCGCAAATGAAGAATCCATAACTGGAGCCTGCGAAGTTCTTCATGTTACTCAGCCAACCGTTAGCCGCCAGATTTCTGATCTGGAAAAAGACTTAGGTCACTCAAAACTCATTTAATAAAGTTTCATACATTAAAAAATACTTTTCATTTTCTAATCAGCATATCCATTATTTCTTCATATTTCTTAAGAAATACTTTGTCTTCTTCAATCCATCCCCATACAGAACTTTCAAAAGTCCAATAAAGAATTGCAACCAGCGGTTCATAATAGAAATCATTCTCCCAGTCATTGTAATGAAAGATTAAATATCTAATGTCTTAATTTTCTGCAAGTTGACATTCGAGTTCCGTAAGAATCCAAGTCTTTCCACAGCCCCATTCACCTTCTATGGCAAAGGAATAACCAGGTGGATTATTACTCTGATTTGCAATTATTGATTTGAGAAGATCGAGATATGGTTGACGGGAGAGATAATCTGTCATTCTTCAACTAATAAACCTTTATCCCCTAATAAATTCATTCGGAATTAATTCTTTCACATGCTCTTTGTATTTTGCAAATTGACGCCAGTCTAATAAACCGAAATGCTGCAACATTCCAAGCGCAACAGGAACGGAAACCTGAGATTGTTCGCTTATGAGGTTTAATCTTGAAGCATTTAAGTATTTTCCATATTGCTGTCCGACTTCGATAACTATATTTTGATTCAAATACCTTCCGGCACAAGAA
>JALEPQ010000112.1 GCA_022768685.1 Spirochaetia bacterium | reverse complement strand
ACAAACTTATATAATATCATCTAAATTACGCAAATGAACAAAACTATCAGAATTAATATTTCTAAAAATGGATTTTTTCTTGGTAACGAGCGGCTCAATATGCTTGAATATCAATTTAACGAGGTTCGGTTTAGGAACAATTTTTATATTGTTGAAAGCAGTACAAGCCCTGGTGCAAACTGTGTGATTTGCTATGATTTTAAGCCTGAAAAAACGTCATTCTTTTCTGAGCTGGATGTATGGTTTACTTGTGATAACAAGCCTCTTTCAGAGAATGACTATAAAAAACTTGCGGCCTTTTATGATGACTACAATCCTGTTTTTAACGGAATGTTCAACAGATACAAGCTCTGTGCTGACATCAATTTTTGTGATTTTGATTTTTCTGACGCTAACAGGGACGTTTCTTCACCAGTTGTGAGAGATGAACTTTCATCTTCAATGGGGATTTCAAGTGTTGCTCAAATTGCAGTACCTGCTGGAATAGACACAATCTCTTATAATTGTCAGTTATCTCAAAATAAGGAAACTGGTCTCAACCGCTTTCATTTTGTGCTGGATGATAAATCTTTTTATACTGATGATTTTTTAAACTCTGATGTTTTTAAAACGCAGAAAGCCCTTTGGAATGCAGTTTTTAGTGAAGATATTGAAAAAGTTTCAAGCCTGTTAAAACAGAATATAAATGTAAACTTTTGTGAGGGGTATAAGCTTGGTCACCCTTTGGATGTTGCAATTACAAACAACAATTCCTGCTTATGTGAACGATTAAAATAGATGGCTAAAATTTCGCCATCTATTTTAAGTCTCGAGTTTTTTTTGCAAAAACTCTATTTATTTACGTGTTCGCTTGCGCGAACGTTTTGTAAATCCTCAGTTGTTGAAACAACTTGTGGTTTACAAAATTAAGGAACTTTTAATTTTGCATGGAGCGGATGTAAATCATATAAATGGCTACGGCTACTACAATTCATCTATCTGGCTTGCAAAAATTGAAAAAGCATACGAGGTCGGAAAGGTTTTAATAAAGCATGGTGCAAGGTTTGATATTTTTGATGAAATAGATAATTGCTATGTCAGTCCAGATGGAATTGAGTATTATGAAAATCTTGACTTTCTTTTGAAATGCGGAGCAAATCCAAATCAAGGAACAAAAAATAATCTATTTTCGCCACTTATGTATGCAGTTTACAAAAATAATATTCCAGCTGCCAGACTTCTTTTAAAATATGGAGCAGACGTGAATGCCGTAACAAAAAATGGAGGAACTGCACTTCGCATTGCAGTTATTCTGAATCTTCCAGAAATGGCAGGACTTTTGATTGAGTATGGTGCGAACATTAATTCAATCACAGACGGAATGACAAACCTGGAGCAGGCATTATACTATGAGGGAAATAATAAGGATATGGTTCAATTGCTCGCTTTTTGTGGTGGAGCAATTCAAACAGATGCAAGCATAATTTATTATAGTAAAGCCGAAGATAATTATCTTGTCTGGTTAGATCCTTATATTCAGCTTAATTTGACAGAAAATAAAGAATTCTTAATCAATTTGCTTTATTTTGAAATATGGAAAATTAAATCTGGTTGTTAATGTGATGCAATTCTTGCAAAACTGTGAAATCTTTTTCAATGAAATATATAGTATTATATGATATAATAACCTCAAGATTGATAAGGAGGTGTAAGAAAAACCACTAAAATAGTGCGACTTTATCTTACACTGAATTGCTGTTCCTCATTACATTACGGAACAGCGTAAAAAATCAATTGATTGTTGAAACAATCTTCTTGACTTTTTATGGGAGGTGCAAAAATGGAATACAAAGTTAACTTTACTTGGGACGATGAAGCTAGTGTCTGGATTGCTCAGAGTGATGATATTCCGGGGCTTGTTCTTGAAGGTGGTTCTCTTGATGCTTTGATTGAACGTGTACGATTTGCAGCTCCTGAATTAATTGAATTAAATAAATCTCCGACAATGAATTCTCTCTATTTTACAGTAGAACGACACGAAAAGGTATTTGCATAATGGCAGAATACGAAAAAAAAGTTCGTGAAATTCTCAATTCCAACGGATGCCGCTTTGTAAGACATGGAAAAGGTGACCATGATATTTATTATAGTCCTATCACAAATCGCAATTTCACTGTTGATTCAAAAATTAAATCACGACATACTGCAAATGCTATTATGAAGCAAAGTGGGATTGATCATCATTTTTAATGTATAAACTCTTATTTATATAAATATTAAATGCCAGCCCAATTGAAGTGTACCCCAAAAGTTGGACAAATAAAGTTCAATTTTAGGAGGTGCATTTTTTATGGAATTAATTTTATTTACGTGTAATAACCAAAGAATTGTCTGCGATACTATATGGTGCTGGCACATATTTATCTGCATTCCAGTCATTTTCCCATCTAGTTCCGTCAAGAAGATATCTGAACTGATATTCTTTGTTAGCATCAAGTTCTACTTTCACAGAAAAAGAACCATCTTTTGCTTTCTTAAGTTCGGTAGCTGTACTGCTCCAGCTATTAAAATCTCCGGCAATGTTGATTTTGCTTGCTCCGGCAGCGGCTTCTGCTGATACTGTAAATGTTACTGTACATTTAGTTCCATCTTTAGAAAAAGACTTCTTTAATGGCATTTATTCT
>JALEPQ010000040.1 GCA_022768685.1 Spirochaetia bacterium | reverse complement strand
AAACGACCTTACACAGACAACATTCGGTTTCAGCCGTGATGACTACTCTAAATTCATTGATTCTTACTTGGATCAGAAAGTTCTTCTTCAGGATCCATTCAAGACTTTGGATGAAGATGGTGTTGGTGTAATGATTGGTCTCGCAGAAGAAAAGGGAAGTTCAGTAAAAGCTGATCTTCACCTTGGAATCTGTGGTGAACACGGTGGTGACCCAGCTTCTATCGCTCTTTGTTACAAGCTTGGTTTGAACTATGTATCTTGTTCACCATTCCGTGTACCTGCAGCTCGTCTCGCTGGAGCTCAGGCTGTTATTAAATCGCAAAAATAGGAAATGCGTTAAGCCCAAAGCTGCGATAGCGGGTTTGGGTAGCATTTACCTTAAAAATGCGTGAGACGAAAGCTGTGCTTTCGTCAAACAAGTAATTAGTTAGATTTTGATTTTATAAGGTCTTCCTTTGGGAAGACCTTTTTTTATGTATTTTGTAAAATTATGAATATGAAATTAAATATTTTGAAGTTTCTGAAAAAAGAACCTGTTTTGATTATAGCATTGTTGTTAGGACTGATTTCTGCATGTGTAATTAGACCTGGATTAAATGTTATTTACAGCTCAATTGATTATAGAACTATTTCTCTGCTTTTTTGTCTGATGATTCTTGTAAAAGCTTTTCAAGATTTGAACTTATTGGATTGGATGGCAAATAGTTTGTTAAAAATCTGTAAGAATGATAGAACGTTATATTTTGTTCTTGTATTTTTTGTTTTTTTTATTTCAATGTTCGTTACTAACGATGTTGCACTTTTAACTTTTGTGCCAATTACATTGCTTGTGTGCTCCAGGGCTAATTTAAATGCCTGTAACTTAATTATATTTGAAACTTTGGCTGCTAATCTGGGATCTTGTGTAACTCCAATGGGAAATCCTCAGAATTTGTTTCTTTTTTCTCATTATAAATTTGGAGTTGGAGATTTTTTTGCAAATACTTTAAAAATTGGAATTATATCTGCTTTTTTACTGATTGGAGTTATTTATACTGTTACAAGAAAAAACGTGAAACAAATAGAAAATGATAATAATAGTGTGAATGTAAGATTAAACTGGAAATTTGTTCTTTATTTGCTGGATTTTATTTTAACATTGTTTACTGTTTTTCATTTAGTGGATTACAAAATTACTTTAATTATAACTATAGCTGTTATTGCTGTATGTAACTTCAAATTATTTGTAAAAATTGATTATAGTCTGCTTTTTACTTTCGCAGGTTTCTTTATTTTTACGGGAACAATTTCCACCGTAGAAAGTTTTTCAAATTTCTTAAAATCGGTGTTAGATAATCCGTTAAAAACTTATATTGCGGGAATTCTTACAAGTCAGATTATAAGTAATGTTCCTGCAAGTCTTCTTCTTTCTGGATTTACATCAAATGGAAAGGAATTGCTGCTTTCTGTAAATGTGGGAGGATTAGGAACTTTAATAGCTTCTATGGCCAGTGTTATTTCTTTTAAACTTTATAATAATTCTGAGAATTCTAATGGAAAAACTTATTTCTTAAAGTTTACTGGGTATAATTTTTCATTGCTTATAATTTTAGCACTGATAATCTGGTTTATACGGTAGTGGGTTAACTAACAAACGTTAGTTAGAATACTGAGTGTTATTAAAAATAGTTAATTTGATATTTAGCATATTCTGTGAAACCAATCTGCTGATAAAGACTAATGGCAGGTTGGTTTTTTTCTTTAACGAATAAGCAAACTTTTCTTTTTGAATTTAATATTCTTAATGAAAGATTATAAATAAGCTGCCAGGCATAATAATTTCTTCGGTAAAGGGGATTTGTATATACTCCGCCAATCTGAACAAAATTCCATCCGATGGCATTAGAATTTACTTTAGCTACAATTAAATCGTTTGTGTTTAAAGTTAACACTATTTGGGTTTTTAGTATTTGTTTTAAATTAATTTTTAATTCCAGGTCTGTAAGTTTTTTTCCTTTTGGTACAACTTCACTTATAAGATATTGTTTTTGAATTTCCAGAAGATTTTCAAAATCGTTTTGTGTGGAACGTCTGATTTCTTCATCATTTACTAATTTTACAGGTGGTAAATTAATATTGCCTTCTAACGAAAACATTTTATATGAAATTCTTTGAAAAGGAATTTGATTATTTTTTTTAAGAATTTCAACTAAAAAATCTGATGCCCCTGATTCACCTGAAAGAACTTTTATTTTTTTATCTGAAAGAAATTGTAAGAAGCTGTTATGAAAATCAGTATTGTTTAAATAGTGATAATATGTTGGAAAGCAATGAAGAAGTGTACCGTGAATATAAAATACACCAATTATATCTTCTTTTGTTTGAATCTGAGATTTTTCTGAAAAATAGAAAATGTTTGGATCGTTTTTTCTAAGGTATGATGAAAGTTGAACGCATTGAGATTCATAATTGATTAAAAAATCTTTTAGAATATTGTATTGGGAGAAT
>JALEPQ010000019.1 GCA_022768685.1 Spirochaetia bacterium | reverse complement strand
CAATAATGCGCTACACGCTTTTTGTGGTATAGAAACTATTGAACTGCCGCTTCGCAGCAGCCACAAAAAGAGTGTTTTTGAACCACGCCCCGCTCCTTCGCACCAACATTACGGAAAAGCGTTTATAATGCGTTTGCCCTGGTTGATTTTTTAACAATTCATAATTGAAATCTTGTGCCGCAGGAAGTAAAAAAAAAACTAATTATGAATCATGTATTATGACTTAATAATTGTTAAGTCCACCTGCTTTTTCCTGGAAATGACTGAACTCCATACTGAAACTTGCCCTTCCCTGTGTTGCAGAACGCAAGTTTGTACTAAATCCAAACATTTTTGCCATTGGAGCCTGTGCATGAATAATTTCTCCAGAAACTTTTGAATCCTGTCCCATAATGTTTCCACCACGCTGAGAAAGCTGACTTGAAGCAGGACCAACAAATTCTTTAGGACATGAAATATCAACATTCATTACTGGTTCAAGTACGATTGGAGATGCAGCATTACAAGCTTTATCAAAAAGTTCAGAAGCACATGCTTCAAAAGCAAAAGTTGTTGAAGTCAATTCACTGTATTCAATTTTTGTTACTTTTACAGCTACATCTGTACATGGATAGCCATATTTAATTCCTGAGCTAAGAGCACTTTCAAAACCAGATTTAATTGCATCGTAAATTTCTTCTGGAATAGAATTATCACGAACAGAACATTCATACAAATTACCGGCACCAGTTTCTCTTGATTCAACAGTAATTGTAAGTCCTGCAGTATTTTCTTTTCCAGCAAGTACACGGCTGAATTCATAAGATTCAGTTGCTGATGATGAAACAGATTCTCGATAAGTAACCTGAGGAGCACCCACATTACACTTAACACCAAAATCATCACGCATACGAGTTACAAGAACATCGAGGTGAAGTTCACCCATACCAGAAATAATCAACTGACCAGTTTCAGCATCTTCATGAGAAGTAAATGTTGGGTCTTCACGGGAAAGAATACTCAAAGTTTCGTTCATCTTATCTTTTTCAGACATAGATTCTGGTTCAAGTGCAACAGAAATTACAGGCTGAGGGAATGCCGGCTGTTCAAGGAGGACTGTAAAGGCTTCTGAACCTACAGTATCTCCTGTCTGAGCTAGTTTTAAACCGATGAATACTGCAATATCACCTGCACTGATTGAATCACATGGTTCTGATTTATTGGCATGCATACGTAAAATACGATTTACACGTTCACGTTTCTTTTTATTGATGTTATAAATCTGCATTCCAGAATTAATTTTTCCTGAATACATACGAACATAGCACAAAGGTCCCATTTCACGGTCATACTGAATTTTGAAAACAAGACCGAGCGGCATTTTTGAAACATCGCAAGGCACATCTACAGGTTCTTCAACATCTTTTTTAACTTTAATTCCCTTTGCGGCAGGAACATCTGTTGGACAAGGAAGATAATCAATTACAGCGTCAATTAAAGGCTGTACACCCTGATTATGGCGGGCAGATCCCATTACAAATGGGACAAAAGCTCTGGAAATTGTACCTTTACGGATAGCTGATTTTAACTGAGCAGTAGTAATATCTCCGCCTTCAAGGTAAATTTCTGCAAGTTCATCATCAGTACCTGCAACCATATCAATTAATTTTTCACGCCATTCCTGAGCTTTTGCAAGACGAGAGGAATCTACATCTGTAATATCAAATGTTTCACCTTCATCTTCTTCATGCCAGCGAATTTCTTTCATATTTATAAGGTCAATTACACCTTCAAAATCAGGACCTTCACCAATTGGAATCTGAAGAGCAAGACAATCTACTCCAAATTTCTCATGAACATCATTCATTGAACCAAAGAAATCTGCACCAATACGGTCCATTTTGTTCATAAAACAAATTCGAGGAACACTAAACTCATCAGCTTGTTTCCATACAGTTTCTGTCTGAGGCTGAACACCATCAACGGCACATATAACTGCAACTGCACCATCAAGTACACGCAAAGAACGTTCTACTTCTGCAGTAAAGTCAACGTGTCCAGGTGTGTCAATAATATTAATCTGATAATCTTTCCAGTAAGTTGTTGTAGCGGCAGAACAGATTGTAATACCTCTTTCCTGTTCCTGCTGCATCCAGTCCATAGTAGCCTGTCCGTCATCAATTTCGCCAATCTTATGGATTTTTCCTGTGTAATAAAGGATACGTTCGGTTGTAGTTGTTTTTCCGGCATCAATGTGAGCCATAATACCGATGTTACGCATTTTGTCTAAAGACATAATTATTCCTCAAAAAAATAAAAAGATATGTAGAGAAGATTATAACGAAAGGAAAAGCAATTCGCAATGAGCTATGGGAAAAAGGAATTATAAATCATACATTACAAATTGCTTTCTAAAGGAACTATTTCAAAATCAGATTCAATTAAGCCGCAGATTAAGAGATCCAGATAATTGTAAAGAGGTTCAGCCCTGTTTCCCTGAGAATAGCCTACGCACACAGGAAGAACACCACCCTTATCAACCTGAACTTTAGAAAGATATTCTTTTAGCAACTGATCTGGGGAAATATTCTTAAACGTTTTTACAGTATCACAGTGAATTACATTTGGATTCACATAAGTATATCCGGAATTTTCTCCAGCTGTAAGTATTTTTGGTAAAACTGAATAATATGGAGAATGCCAGTACAAAGAAAGTTCACCTTGTGTACAGGTGTAAAATTCATCTTCATTACGGGCTAAACCACGACGAATAAAATCTTCATCAATAATAAAATCATTATTCTTTAAGTCTGTTGTACTAAAGAACATTGAACCGCAGCTATATCCATTTGCCACAATCTGCTGAGTTTCAGAAGGATAACGACGGATAAATTCTCCATTCATAAAGAAAGTGCCTTTGATATTGTATTTTTTTAATACTGTTAAAATATCTGCCAGTCCATCTGCATTATCATAAGCGTCAAAAATAATAGAAACTTTTTTTGGAGCTTCAGATTTTATAACACTTTCCGGATAAATTGGTTTTGTAACCGGCTTTTTAGAAAGTGAACGAACATAAATGGAATTTTCATATCTTGCATTAGGTGTTGTTCCTGTAAATACACGATAATGACCATTTTGAGTCTTCCCTTCCCTCTTTGCAAAAAGACCTGATTTTTTCCAGGTGCCTTTTTCTTTATTGTATTCAAAACAATTTCCGCTTCCATTATCAGCAATAATTTTATTATCAGAACCATCCCAATATGCAGCAACAGCAGAAGAAATAGCAAGATAGTCTGTTTGTCCGGTAAGAGGATTCCATTTACGTATAGAACGTTCTCCTCCTACAAAAACAGTTTTATTATCGTACCACAATGCAGAAACAATTTTTTCTCCACCCAAATCTGCTATACGATGCCATGTCTGAATATCGTAAACATATAAAGCTGCCCCGGAATAAAATGCAACTTTTGTACCATCAGGTGAAAGAAAAGGCTTTCCAGAATCTTCAATTTCCAAAACCTGTGCAGCAACTGTAGAAATTTTAAATACTGAACTGCGGATTTCTTTTCCATCGTAAGGGAGTTTTTCCATCCACAAATTAGGATAACCTGATTTATCCCAGAAAACATAAGATTCCACAAGAGATGCATTTGAATCTGTATATGGTCTGGAATAGTTTACATCCATGTAATCACAGGAATCTTTGTGACTGGAAAGGAAAGTAAACATTCGTTTATTCTGAATTACAAATATAGAAGAAACATCATCATTTGTACTGAACTTATCATTTTCTGGATCAAACTGGAAAGGTAAACGACCAATTACATTTCCGTTTCCAATAATTCCAGCATACAATCCAAGAGTATAAAGTTCTCTGGTGTTAATTTTATATAGCAGATAATCGTCAATATATGCCAGATACTTTGATGAAGTGAATTCTACAGAGTTAATTGTTCCTCTACCAATCTTTCTATATTTTTCATCAATTTCAACTCCGCGCAAAACAGCATCAGGATTGCAGAAATAAACAGTTCCTCTTTTTTCGTACAGAAGCATAGAACTGTCTTTTGCCCATTTTACAGGCACTTTTTCATAACTCATTCTAACTTCATCACAAAGAATTTCTGAAAATCCATTCTGAACATTCTGCAAAACCAGCATACCAGTACTTAATCCAGTTTTCTGAATTTTACAAAGCCACTGACCGTCTGCACTTAAAGCATAAGGAACAATTGGAAGAGGCTTTTCAGGGATGGAAGAAATTTCTCTTTCCCACTTGAAAGAAGCTGATTCTATATCATATAGAGCTTTTCCGTATCTATTTCTAACTTCAAGAATTTTTTTACCGTTTATCAATTCCATCTGTTCAGGAAAATAAGAAATAAACTCTGGCATTTTTTCTGTAGAGTCATTTTTTAATTTTGCAGTTACAAGAGATTTATAATTACTGGTTCCAGCCATTTCCTGACTTATGGTAAATAAAACTTCATCATCTGGATTTACATCAATATTTCCAAAAGTGATTTTTGCAAAAACAGGCAAAGAGAACAAAATTAGTGTAAAAAATGAAAACAGATACTTCTTCATAACTCAAATATCGGCTGATTTCTATATAAACTTAATAAAAAAAATCTTATAAAAAATATCTAAAGTCACAAGTTTTTTCTGCCGATAATCTAGCTCGGAGAGGTGTTTTTTTTGGTGGGAGAAACATGGAAAACACCTGGAATTTTATTTCTGATCATTGGAACTTAAAAAAGCTGCAATTTACATTCTGACTGTTCTCTTATTGTTTATTTGTAGTACCGCAGTTTTTGCAGAAGAACTGGTTATTCCTGTAATAAAATCGCCTTATAAAATTGATAAGGCAGAATGGGTAAATAACGGAAGAGAGTTTGCAATTACTACAAATAATGAAACTTATGTCAGAGATACGTTAGATTTAAGTTTAAAAGATAAATATCCTCAAAAAAATAATACTGAATTGATTGGAAACTTTCCTTCACCAGTAATAGCCTATGGGAAAAATAAAAATGGAAGCCTGACAGCTGCTGCATGTGAAGATAAAAACGTATACCTTTATGATTCAATTTCTGGTGAAACAAAAAGTATAGGTACACACAATACAAAATCCACCAGTATTGCTTTTATAAAAAACAATCAGATTCTTATTGCTGACAGTGAAAATTCTGCAGGTATTTACAGTTTAACAGGTGAAAAACTCAAAACTTTTGCTGCAGCTCAGAAAATTACCAGCGTAGAAACTACATCAGATGGGGAAACAGTAATACTTGGGCAAGATGATGGTTCAATGCACTTTTACAGTACAGACAACTCTAAGGAAATAGGATTTGTTCCTGCCCTGAATTCCTCTGGAATAAAAGCTCTTTCCATAAACAACGAATCTACAAGAATGCTTGCAACTTATAATGATGGTTCTGTTTACTATGTATTAATAGGTGATGCTCTTTTTAGTCCTTCTACTGTGGCTCCATCAATTAAAAATTTTCCTATTGCTTACAATGCCCTTACTGCAGAAGAAGATGAAACTGCAAAAGTACAGGAATTTGCAATTAAGGAAATTGATGAAACAGAAACCATTGATACAGAATTTATTGCCTCTACCCGTGAACTTAAAAATAACCAGAAATTTGAAATAAATGAAAAGAAAGAAAAAGGTGAATCTGTAATCATTAAAAAGAATCAGCAGGAAAAGAACTTTACTTACACACAAGGAACTGATTCTGACATTACTTTACAGAAAAAATATCCTGATCTGGAAAATAATACCTACGTTCAGGAATTTAACCAGAATTTAAGCGAAGCTGGACTAAACCCCATTACCCCTCAAAAAGATGTTGAAATTTTTCAGGATAATAAGGGCAAAGTAACTGAATTTCCACCAATAACCGAACCAAATGGAAATATGTATGGAAATAATTCAAACACAGGTTCAGAAACTGGAGGACAAAGGGGACAGAGTAAAGAGAATAATCCTCTTTCAGCAGGTTCTGGTGCCGTCGGACAAGGGGGACAGAGTAAAGGCTCTGGTACAAGCGGACAAGGGGGACAGAGTAAAGAAAATAATCCTCTTTCAGCAGGTTCTGGTGCCGTCGGACAAGGGGGACAGAGTCAAGGCTCTGGTGCAGGCTCAGGATACGCAGGTGGTACAGGGGATTCTGGCAGTGGAACTGGCAATGGGGAACCAGAATTATCACCAGAAGAATTAAAAGCACAGGCAGCAGCAGAAAAGAAAGCTCAGAAAGAAGCTGAAAAGGCTGAACGGGAAGCTCAAGAGGAAGCA
>JALEPQ010000008.1 GCA_022768685.1 Spirochaetia bacterium | reverse complement strand
TCATCGCGGAAATATCTGCCACAGAAAGTCTGGCATTCTGACGAAGTAAGTCTAAAATTTCTTCCATTTTTAATTCCTCCAAAGAATTTTTGTCTATATATTTTAATGTTTTAAACAGATTTTTACAATGAAAGATTATAATCTGTGCAGGGCAAACGCATTATTGCGCGGTTTTGAATCACGCAACCGTGACTGGGAGCCAAAAAATCGGATTTTTGTTTATAATGCGTTTGCCATGTCAGTGCAGCAATAATAGTGATTTTTTTCTTTGTCAGATGAGAATTATGAATGTAAAATATTAATAGAAGTTTTGAGTTTTTAGTAAGAAAATCAGTATGTTCTGATTCATCTTACGTAGGAGTGTGCTATGTCTGTAAAACTTTTTTCTTTAGGTGCTGCTCAGGAAGTTACCGGTTCTAAACATATTTTTGAAATTGATGGACGAATGTTCATGATAGACTGTGGATCTTTTCAGGGTAAACGAAAGGAATCTGATCAGAAAAACAGAAACTTTGATATAGATACAGACCGTCTTGAATCAGTAATTCTTACACATGGTCATCTGGATCACTGTGGACTTTTACCTCTTCTTACAAGAAAAGGCTATAACGGAAATATTTATGCAACTCCTGCTACTAGAGATATTGCAAATCTTGTTATGATGGATAGTGCCAGGATTCAGGCTCATGATGCAGAATTCCTTGCAAAGCAGGCTTCTAAAAAAGGTGAAAAATTTTTCTGGAAACCTCTTTACAATGAAAATGACTGTGTAGCAACAGCAAATCAGATTGTTTCTCTTTCTTATAACAGAAAAATGTATATTTCTCCTGATGTTCAGCTGGAATTTTTTGATGCAGGTCATATTTTAGGTTCAGCCTTTGCCAGTATAACCATCAATCCTAACCCTGCAGAACCAGAAAAAGAATTGAGACTTCTTTATACAGGTGACATTGGGCGCAAGTGTAAACCGATTATTAGAAATCCTGCTGTAAATATGCCTGCACCAGATTATATTTTTCTTGAATCTACTTACGGAAATAAACTTCATGATAATCATGAGATTGCAATGAAAGAACTGGAAAGAATTGTCCGTGAAGCCTGTGCAAAAAAAGGAAAGATAATTATTCCGTCGTTTGCCATAGAACGTGCTCAGGAACTTGTTTTCTATTTACATCTTCTTACAGATCAGAAAAAAATACCTGTTATTCCAATTTACGTGGATTCTCCTATGGCCTCAAATGTAACTTCCGTTTTTAGAGTTCATCCAGAATGTTATGATGAATCTGTAAATGAAGCTTTCTTAAAACATCATAAAAATCCGTTTGGATTTAATTCACTTACATTTACAACTAGTGTAGAAGATTCAAAAGCTTTAAATAAAAAAGACGGACCCATGATTATTATTTCTGCAGATGGAATGTGTGAAGCTGGACGGGTTTTATATCATCTTGCAAATGAAATCTCTAATCCAAAAAATACAATAATGATTGTAGGCTATATGGCTGAAAATACTCTTGGAAGAAGAATTTACGAAGGACAGAAAGAGGTAAAAATTCTTGGGGATATATATCGTGTAAATGCTAAAGTTGAACGTTGCAATGGATTCAGTGCCCATGCAGATTATTCAGAGATGATAGAATGGCTGAACGAAGTTGATACAAGCCGTTTGAAAAAAATATTTTTAATTCATGGAGAAAAAGACCAGCAGGAAGGTTTTAAGAATCATCTTGCAGAAGCTGGTTTCTCTAGTGTGGAAATTATCGAACCAGAGAAAATCTACACTATATAAGGGGATTATAACAAGAATTTCCTTGATGAAAGAACTATATTGTTATATATTAAGTATGCCGATCGGAAAGTTTTTCCTATCCGTTTATTCGACATTAGTGCATAAATGGTAAGCGGCAAAAAAGAGGATCTGAAGGGAATGAAAGTAAGTACCCTTTGGAAAAGAGGTAAATTATATGGATTTGAGACCAGAATGGGAAGGATTTAATCCAAAAGGCGCATGGACATCTGAAGTAAATGTTCGTGACTTTATTCAGGCTAACTATACACAGTATGATGGTGATCAGTCATTTCTTGCAGGACCAACTGATGCAACTAACAAATTGTTTGATGAACTCCAGAAGCTTCAGAAAGCAGAACACAACAAAGTTTCTAAAGGCTTAGACGGAAAAGAAAGAACTGGTGTTTTAGACCTTGAAACAAAAGTTGTTACAGGCCTTACAGCTTACGGTGCAGCATACATTTGTCCGGAAGGAAAAGATCTTGAAAAGGTTGTAGGACTTCAGACTGATAAACCTTTAAAACGTGCATTTATGCCTTATGGTGGAATCAACATGGCAGTTCAGTCGTGTGAAATGTACGGTTATGAAGTTGACCCTGAACTCAAGAAAATCTTCACAGAATATCACAAAACACATAACCAGGGTGTATTTGATGTTTACACACCAGAACACCGTGCTGTTCGTTCAGCTCACATCTTAACAGGTTTACCTGATACTTATGGACGCGGACGAATCGTAGGTGATTATAGACGAGTTGCTCTTTACGGTATTGATTATCTTATCCAGGAAAAACAGAAAGATTTTGCAAATATCGGTGACGGAACAATGACAGAAAAAGTTATCCGTCTTCGTGAAGAAGTAACAGATCAGATTAAGGCTCTTAAAGGCATTAAAGAGATGGCTTCTCTTTACGGTTACGATATTTCTAAACCTGCTAAAAACGCACGGGAAGCATTCCAGTGGCTCTACTTTGGTTACCTTGCTGCAATCAAAACTCAGAACGGTGCTGCAATGTCTGTTGGTCGTGTTTCAACATTCCTTGACATTTACATTGAAAGGGATATTAAAAATGGAACTCTCACAGAAGCAGAAGCACAGGAACTTGTTGAC
>JALEPQ010000106.1 GCA_022768685.1 Spirochaetia bacterium | reverse complement strand
ATGCGCTACACGCTTTTTGTGGTATAGAAACTATTGAACTGCCGCTTCGCAGCAGCCACAAAAAGAGTGTTTTTGAACCACGCCCCGCTCCTTCGCACCAACATTACGGAAAAGCATTTATAATGCGTTTGCCCTGATTTTATACTTTATAATCAATTATCTTCAGTTAAAGAATTCTCTTTATCTTCTTCCAGTGAATAATTTAATTCTAATTCTTTAATTTTATTTTTTATTTTTCTTATCTGAAGATAATCCAAAATTAAAATAACAACAGGTGTAACTGTAATGATAGAATATATGATAGTTAAAATTATTCTAGGGTTTGATTCAATAAACTTCTTTAAATCATAAAGAAAAAAAATTAACAAAACGCCACAAATCGACATATTTTTATGGATACTTTTCTTTTTGTTATTTAATTTACTTATTTCTACTTTTATTTCTTCGTTTGTCATGTAAACAAAGTAACAATCAATTATGTTAAAGTCAAGTGAAGATGACAGGGCTTCCACATTATAAACAAAAATCCGATTTTTTGGCTCCCAGTCACGGTTGTGTGATTCAAAACTGCGCAATAATGCGCTACACGCTTTTTGTGGTATAGAAACTATTGAACTGCCGCTTCGCAGCAGCCACAAAAAGAGTGTTTTTGAACCACGCCCCGCTCCTTCGCGCCAACATTACGGAAAAGCATTTATAATGCGTTTGTCCTGAACACCTTTATTTGACACAAGAAAATTTAGATTGTATTATTTAAAGTATTATATTGGAGTTAAATAAGTTTTGGATTATATTCTTGAGTTTGATATTGCAGCTTTTATACTGGAATGCCTTGTTATTATTTTTTACTATTCTAGAAAAAACATTACAATTGTACAAAATAAATTATATATACTCATAGCACATGTTGTAATGCTTGTAACATTTCTTGAATTCTTTACAACATTTATAAACATAAAACAGATTGCAATTGCTCGTCCTCTGGTAGCAATTTTGCATTGTATTTATCTATGTGGTACAACAGGTCTCCCGCTATTATTTTTGTTTTATTGTTTTTCGCTGGTGGATTTCTGGAACAAAAAAAGCGAAAAATTTGTTTTGACTTTTTCACACATCCTCTTACTTCCATATTTGTTCTGCCTTATAATTATCTGGCTTTCTCCTTTTTTTGGTAAAGAAAATCCTTTGGCATTTTATCTTGATCAGAATAATATGTATGTGCGTGGTGATTTCTGGTTTGTAATGTTATATGCCGCCAGTGCTACCTATTTTGTAGTTACTTTTTGCATTTTTGTTTTATACAGAAAATTACTTTCAACTGAAAAAAAACTGATCATGCTGTTTTATCTGGTAATTATTGTTACTTGTGTTTTAGTTCAGTTTTTTATCCCTAAGGCGCTGGTTGAGTGTTTTGGAATGTCCATTTCATTGCTGGCATTCTTTTTTATTGTTCAACGACCTGATGATAATATAGACAGTCATACAAAAGGATTTAATCAGAATGCTTTTGTAAAACTCTATTCGGTTGGAAAATCTGGTAAGAAAAAATATACATGTGTTTCTCTGATTATTGATGATACTGTGTTTATTGCAAATACTTTTGGTATTCATCAGATGTATAATTTTTTAAGAGCAGTTTCAGATTTTCTTGTTGAAAATTTTAATTATGAAAATGTTTTCAGAATTTCCCAGAATTGTTTTATTATTGTTATTAATAATGATGAACCTGGACAAATTTATGAAATAATAGGAAAAATTCAGACTCGTTTTAAAGGGAATTGGAATTGCGACTCAATAGAAATAAAACTTTACAAACGAATTTGTGTTATTGAATGTCCTAAAGATGCTGTAAATCCTGAAGAAGTGATTGAATTAGTAAATCTGGTAACTAATGACGAGCGTTATAAGCAGTCTGTTGTTTTTGCAAAGGATATTGATATAGAATACAAACGAAAAACTACTTACATTGAACACGCTTTGCGTTCCGGATTTTCACATAACAGATTTGACGTTTTTTATCAGCCTATTTTTTCTGTTGAAGATAACAGACTTATTGGAGCAGAGGCTCTGGTCAGGCTGCAGGATGAAAACGGAAAATATATATCTCCTGAAGATTTTATTCCTATTTCGGAAAAAAACGGTTCTATTCTGAAAATTGGTGAATTTGTTTTTGAATCTGTATGCAGAACTTTGTCAAAACTGGATCTGGAAGAATATGGAATTAAAAAAATAGATATTAATCTTTCCGTTGCTCAATGTATGCAGGAAATACTTGCAGATCACTTACTTTCTGTGCAGAATCTTTTTAATATTCCTTCTTCTGTTATTAATCTGGAAATCACAGAAACTGCTGCAGCACATACACCTGATATACTTTTAAAAAATATAAAAAATCTTTCTGAGGCGGGAATTGAATTATCACTAGATGATTACGGTTCTGGATATTCAAATATGAACTATATGTTGAATATGCCATTCAGAATGATAAAGATTGATAAATATATTGTCTGGTCTGCATTTGAAAATGAACGTTCAAAAAAAGCTCTGATAGCAACAATTACAATGATAAAATCTCTGGGTATGACTGTTCTTGCAGAAGGTGTAGAAACAAAGAATCAGGCTGACTGGCTTATAGAACAGGGCTGCGATTATTTACAAGGATTTTATTATTCAAAACCAGTTGAAGTTTCTGAATTTCTTACACTTATGAAAAAGCAGAAGACTCTTTAATTTTGTCATTTCTTGATTATTGAAATAATCTTTTTACTTAATTTATAAGGATTGTATAAAAATGATAAAAATACTAAAAAAAATATTACTGATTTTCATTTTTACAAGTTTTGTTTTTTCTGCTTTTTCAGAATCAACAAAAATTGAAAATCTTTCTAAATTTACTCTAAAAAATGGTCTTGAACTGTATGTAGCAGAAAATCATACAGTACCCTTAGTTTATATAGAAATTGCTGTACGAGGCGGAGGTATTGCTCAAAAAAAAGAAAATGCAGGTTTGTTTCATCTTTATGAGCATATGATGTTTAAAGGAAACAGCAAATATAAAACTCAGGAAGAAATTCAGAATGCTATTACAAATCTGGGAGTAACAACTTGGAATGGAACAACTGGTACTGAATATGTAAATTATTTTTTTACAGTTCCAAAAGCTAAACTTGCTGAAGGTTTGGAATTCTGGAATTATGCAATTAGAACTCCTAAAATGGATGAAAGAGAATTTGAGGCTGAAAAAAAAGTTGTTCTTTCTGAAATTCAGGGTGATAAAAATGAGCAGTCAAAAATATTATATAAGTTTATTACAGAAAAAATGTTTCCTGAGGAACCTTGGGCAGGAAATCCTGGAGGAACAGCTGATATTGTAGAAAACGCTACAATAAAACAATTGAAGGCTATTCAAAAAGAATACTACATACCTAATAATGCAGCATTGTTTGTAGGCGGAGATGTAAATCCTGATGAGGTTTTTGAACTTGTAAAGAGAATTTACGGAAACTGGAAAAAAGGTAAAAATCCATGGAAAAACAATGTAAAAGAATATTCAAAATCTCCATTAAGTAAAACTGAATATTATGTTATGCCTTATGAAAAACTTTCTGAAAACATGGCGCAGATTCAAGTTATATTCAGAGGTCCTGATGCTGAATTTGACAGAGAAGATACTTATGCAATAGATATGCTTACGCTAGCTGCATCAAATCCTGATGGATATTTTGCAAAATCTCTTGTACAGAATGAAAACTTTGCTATACCAGACAGTGATTATTGTTTTTTAAATTATGTAACTTCCCGTAGACTAGGGGAAATAAAAGTTGGTGCTGTAATGCTTGCTCCAGATCAGTTTCTTCCAGAGCGGGCAAAAGAATTTGAGGAAGAAATATATAATTCTGTTTCAGGTATTTTTCCTGAAGATGAAGAACTTTCAGAAAAGTATATGAAATCTATAGAAAGACTGCTATATAACAATCATGTTTACGAACAGGAAACTGCCCAGGGGTTGCTGTCCACTACAAGATTCTGGTGGGGGTGTGCAGATTCTGACTATTATTTTGATTACATGAAAAATGTTTCTGAAGTAACAAAAAATGATATTGAAAGAATAATATCAAAATATTTTGCTGATAGAAAATCTCTGGTAATAGTTCTGGTGAATCCTTCAGTTTATGAACGTACAAAAGATGATTACATTCAGAATGGATATGTTGAAATTAATAGAAGTGAGATGGAATAGGTTATGAAAAGTTGTATTAAAAAAATTTTGTTTGCTTCAATTCTTCTTACAGGCTGTTTTCATGCATTTTGTGAAAAAAATGAAGAATGTTTATATTTATCAAATGGAATTCCTGTATATTACGAAGAAAATACAACAAATCGTGTTGATTCAGTTTATATTTGTGTAAAGGGTGGCGTTCAATTTTTTACACCAGAATATTCTGGAATAGAAAATGCAGTTTTTAAAATGATGTTAAAAGGCTCTGCCGGTTATTCTTATGAAAATCAGAAAAGTTTCTGTTATGAAACCAGAAGTGGTTTTGGCAGTTCAAATGGAATTTTAAGTTCAGTTTTATTTATGAACTGTATAGATGATTATCTTCTGGAAGGTCTTCCTTTACTTCTTGATGGTTTTGTAAATCCTCTTTTTGCGGAAAATGAATTTACAAAAGTTAGAAATGATTTTGAAAATGACATTCAGGAAACTTTAAATGATCCCTATTCAATTGGATTTGATTTTCTTATAAAAAAAGTTTATTCAGAACATCCTTATGGAAGTTTTTCATATCCTACAATGGAATCTTTAAAAAATATTACTCTGGAAAATGTAAAAAAACAGCATAAAAAGATTCTGGATTCTTCCCGAATTTTTATAGTTGCGGTTACAAAACATAAAGCAGAAGATTTAATTCCAATTTTTGAAGACTTTTTAGGAAATCTTGAAAATAAAAATACAGAATATAATACGAAAGTGCCAGCTGTAAAAATAGAAAGCAAACCTATGGCACTTGTTCATCAGGCTGCAAGTGAAACTGGTTTTATAATCAGGGCTTTTCCAGCTCCTTCTATAACAGATAATGATTATATTCCTTTTATTCTTGCAGGCTCTATATATGATAAAATTCTTCATGAAGTAGTTAGAGGTAAGTATGGAGACTGTTATAGTGCCTGGTCTGATGATTTTGGAAGGCTTTCAAATGTAGGTTATGAAACTTTTTACAGGTGTTCAGATATAACTAAAATAAAACTACATGCACAAGAAGCACGGCAAATTATGTCTGAAGGAAAATATATAGTGGGGACTAAAGAAGATGGTTCCTTTGTTTTTGCTGATATAAGTGCTGGTTTTGAAAGTTTCAGAAATGCAGAAATTAATAAACTTTATACATCTGAAGTTACAACATCTTCTAGAGGAAGAAAAAAATGCAACAGTATTTTACTTTGGAATTCTCCAGATGGAATTGATGAACAGAGAAAACAACTGAATACAGTTACTTGTGAGGAAGTTCTCTCTGCCTTTAAGAAATATTTTCTTGCTGATGAAGAATTCTGGATTGGTGTTTCTGGACCAGAAGATGAAGAAAAAATGCAGAATGCACTTAAATAGCTTCAAAGTCCATTTGATTTACCTGAAGATAAGAGTACTGTATACCTTCTTTGGTTATAAATATTTTGTATTTTCCAGTTACAGTAATTTCCTGTCCTAATTGAGGATAGTCATCAGGATATTCATGTTCTCCAGCCCAGATAAATTCAATTCCTTGCTGACAACAGGCTGCAGCGTCTGGAATTATAATTGCATAGTACATGTCATCTGAATTGTCATTTACAAAAACCTGAAAAAAACCTTTTACTTTTATTGTTTTTTCCTTATATGATTCAGCATCCATCAGCATGTCAAAAATGTAAGAGTAAATCATTGTAGATGACATTTTTGTTAAGTCTACATCTATTTTCCCTGTGGATTTATCTTTTTTAGCAATATTTTGCAATTCATCCTGTGATGGAAGGGCAGGTGATTCTACATAAGTAGCATTTACATTTGTATAACTTTTCTTTTTTGAACAGCCCATAACTGTTAATGCAGCCAGAACAATAAATGCAATAAATGTATACTTTTTCATCTTATTTTTTTATTACTCCTGCTAATGAACAGATTGCAAATCCTGCTATATTTATAGCTACGATTGTTGAACCTACCGGAGTACCTGCAAGAACTGCAATTAAAAGTCCAGTAACAGCACAGAAGACAGAAATTACAGCTGAACAGATTGTAACAGATTTAAAACTTTTGAATATTCTCATTGCAGAAAGGGCAGGGAATATAACAAGAGCTGAAATTAATAGAGATCCTACAAGGTTCATTGCAAGAACAATGATGATTGCAATTATAATGGCAATTACAAGGTTGTAAATACTGGCATGAGTTCCAATTGCCTGTGCAAAATCTTCATCAAAAGTAACTGCAAAAATTTTATTGTAAAAAAGTATAAAAGCAATAATTACAATTACAGAAAGTCCGACACATAACCAGACTTCCCCTTTTGTAAGAGTCAGAATAGATGTTGACCCGAACAATGTAGAACATACATCTCCAGAAAGATTTGAGGATGTTGAAAAAATATTCATAAGAAGATAACCGAGTGCAAGTGAACCTACGCTAATCATAGCAACTGCAGCGTCCCCCTGGATTTTCTTATTTTTTCCTGTTCTCAGAAGTAAAACAGCACTTAAAATTGTAACTGGGAGTACAAGATACATATTGTTTGAAAGGTTTAAAACAGAAGCTATTGCAATTCCCCCAAAAGCAACGTGTGAAAGACCATCGCCAATAAAAGAAAAACGTTTTAAGACAAGAGTTACTCCCAGTAATGAAGAACATAAGGCTATTAAAATACCAACTATAAATGCGTACCTTACAAAACTGAAGCTGAAGTATTGTGTTAGTGTTTGAATCATTTTTGTGCTCCTGCTTTCTGGAATTCTTCTTTTGTTCCAAAAAAGGGTTTTTTACCAATGTTTAAAACATGTGTTGCGTAATGAAGAGCTGCATCTATGTCGTGAGATATCATGATTATTGTAATTCCATCTTTATGAAGCTGTTCAATAAGTTCATACATTTCTTCTGTAACTGCAGGATCCAGAGCGGAAACCGGTTCGTCAAGCAAAAGCATTTTTTCCGCAGCGCAAAGGGCACGGGCAAGAAGAACTCGTTGCTGCTGGCCGCCTGAAAGTTCTCTATAACATCGGTTTGCAAATTTTAAAATGCCCATTTTTTCCATATTGTCCAGGGCAATCTGTTTTTCTGCTTTGTTGTAAAAAGGTCTTTTTCCACAGCGGGACTGGCATCCAGATAGAACAATTTCTTTTACGCTGGCAGGAAAATCTCGTTGTACTTGAGTCTGCTGAGGAAGATAACCGATTTCATCTGCTAAAAGACCGTCTCCAGTTGTAATTTTACCGCTTATAGGTTTTTGAAGATGGAGAATAGTTTTCATTAAAGTTGATTTTCCTGAGCCATTTTCTCCAAGAATACAAAGATAATCGCCTTTATTTACTGAAAAATTAAGATTTTCAATGATGACTTTAGAATTGTAGCCTAATGTAAGGTTTTCGCAGGTAAGTTGTGCCATATAAGTCCTTATTTATTTAATGCAGTTTTTAATGCGTTAAGATTTTGTTCCATTGTGTTAATGTATGTTTTTCCTTTTTCAGATTCTTGTAAAGAACAGTTCTGTAAAGAGTCCAGAATAAGAATTTTGCAGTTTTTATTAAGAGAATTTGCAATTACAGTTTTTGCAAGTTTCTGATCAGATGTTTCGATTGTAAAAACAGCAGGGACTTTAAGTTCATTTATTTTGTTAGTTAGAAAGGACATTGTTTCAAAACTGGCTTCTGTTTCTGCAGAACAGCCTGAAAAAGCTGCATAATATTTTAAATTGTAAGAATCAAACAAATACCGGAATGGGAATCTGTCGCAGAAAACGGCTGTATCAAAATCTGTATTTTTTAATTCTTCTGTATACTTTTTGTGAAGTGATTCCAGTTGTTTGCTGTAATTTTCGTAATTTAAGGTATATTTTTCAGCTGAAGAGGAATCCAGTTCACATAAAGCTTTACATATTTCTTTGGAAATGATTTCTGCATTTAATAAAGAAAGCCAGACATGTTCATCATATTCAACTTCTTCAGATTCTTCACAATCTTCTTCTGACTGCATTCCTTCTACAAATTCTTCTTCTGCAACATAATCCTGTAAAGTTTCCATTAAGTTAATGACTTTCATTTTTTTGTTTACAGCATTTTTGAGTACATCTTTTACCCAAACGTCACTTTCTCCGCCAACGTAAATGAATAAATCGCAGGTAGAAATGTTTACAATATCTTTTGCAGAAGGCTGAAAACTGTGTAAATCTACTCCATTTTTTACAAGCAAAGAAAGGTTAATTTTTTCACTGTGGCCAATAATGTTTTTTGTCCAGTCGTATTCTGGAAAAATTGTTGCAATTACATTAATTTTTTCAGGTTCTGCATTTTTTTTAGAACAGGAAACAAAACTGAGAGAAAGAACGAAAATTGTAATTAATATTATTTTTGAAGATTTCATAATTTACCTAATTGTGATGAATGGAAAAAGAACAGTCTTTGCAGATTCCAAAGAGTGTAGTTTCTGATTTGCTGATTTCAAATCCTTCTGATTTTTCTATATCAGATACAAGAGATTCTGCAGCTTTTGTTTCCAGATGAAACATTTTTCCGCATTGGGTGCAAGACAAATGTATGTGATTTTTACAGTTTTCAGGATCATAATATTGATAGAAGGTTTCTCTTGAACCTTGTTTTGTACATCTTCTTATGTTCCCTAAGTTTTCAAGTTCTGCAAGATTTCTGTAGACAGCACTTCTGCTGATTGAATTATGAGACAATGCACTTTCAATCTGCTTTACAGAAAACTGTGTATCAGGATTGGATTTGAGAAAACTTAATAAAATATTACGTTGTTCAGTAGAATATGTCATAATTTTCACTTAATTTGAGATTCAGTCGCAAATTGAAAATAGCATAATAAGAAAAAGGAGTCAATGGAATACTTTGTAATTTAAGATTTATTACAAAACAGGTAAATGAAGAATTTATTTGTTAAATAAAAAAGGCTCCTGTTTAACCAGAAGCCTTATGTGAGCTACACTGGATTCGAACCAGTGACCCACGCCTTAAAAGGGCGTTGCTCTACCTACTGAGCTAGTAGCCCGACTCAATCATTGCTGAATGCTTGATTAATATACGCTTTATTTAATTTTGTGTCAACTGCATTTTTGTAATATTTTAAAATTTTTTTTAATTTTTCTGAAACTTTTTTAATAATAAAATGTTTTTTTTTTAAATATGTAAAATTGGGAGTTTATTTACCTTGCAACAAAAAATTGAAGTCGATACACTACAATCAATACAAAATATTAATTCTGTATGTACAGAATAAAGATGAGGTGTTTATGAAAAAATTTCTTTCTGTTGTAGCTATTCTTTTAACATTAGGAACAGCAAGTGTATTTGCAAAAGGTAAAGGTGGTACTACTGGTTTAGGTGCTCAGGGAGGATATCCTCTTGGTGGTGCTTTAACTTTCAAAGTATCTTCAATTCCATGTGTATTTGCTGTAAATATCAATGGTGGAAACAATTATTTTAATGTAGGTCTTACAGCTGACTGGTGGGTTGCTAATCCAAAGATTTCTGGACCATGGGGATATTACTATGGTGTTGGTTTGTTTGGTGCTGTATATATTGCAAACAGTAGCTTTGACTTTGGTTTCGGTCCACGTGCTTTAATTGGTACAAACGTATTCCTTATTGACGGATTCTTAGAATTCTACTTACAGGGTGGATGGCAGCCAGAATTATGGTTACATGGTAAAGACCACAATGGTAGCTTTGGACCTAATATGTTAAATTTCTTCGGAAATCTTGGTTTCCGTTTCTGGTTCTAATCTAATTTAGTTCACTGAAATATGTAGAAAGGGCAGTTGATTCACTTCAGCTGCCTTTTTTGTTTTAAATACAACTTCCTTTTCTCTAATTTTTTTTGATATAATATGCTCATTAATGGAAATAACTTATCTGGAAGGTTTTTATGCAAATTCGAGAATCAGCTGAAATGTATTTGGAAACAATATTGGTATTATCAAAAAAAGGTCCGGTTCGTTCTATTGATATTGCAAAGGAAATGAATTTTTCAAGACCTTCTGTAAGTGTTACTGTTCATAATCTGGAAAAAGAAAACTACATCCATATTGAAGATGACGGTACAATCTCCCTTGAAGAAAAAGGAAGGGAAATTGCTGAACGTATTTATGAGCGTCATACGGTTTTATCTGCTTTGCTTGAAAGTATTGGTGTTTCAAAGGAAACTGCTTCTGAAGATGCCTGCAAAATAGAACATGATATCAGTGTTGAAACTTTTGAATGTATAAAAAAGTTATTGCCGGGCATAATCTGTTAAAAAAATAATATATATTTATAAAATCTGATATAAATCAATTTTTATCAATTGTAATTTTACTTTATTTTGTATATGTGCTAAAATAATGATGAACTTCAGAAAATGATTTCTCAAGCAAAATTAATAAATTAAATTATAAAATATGTACAAATTTACAAAGATAATAATTCCTCTCACAGTATTGTGTTTGTTTATTACAGTATTAAATGGTTGTAAAAACTCAGTTGAAAACTCTGAATTACCCAAATATGTTCCAAATGTTCAGTGGAGTTTAGAGACAGTAACATTTGGAGGAACTTCTCGCATTTCACAATATAATAAATACTTATATTTTGTTGAAACAAATGTTTCTGCTGAAAATACAACATATCATATAGCGAAAATAGATTTGGAAACTGGATTATATGTATGGAAAAGTTCAGATTTTATAGGTTATGCACTAGATAATCCGATTAAATGTAAAAATTATGTTTTTCTTGAGAAACAGGATCATAATGGTAATTTAGCGAATACAATTTATTGTTTTTCTGATTTTGATGGAAAATTAAAAGCAACAATTACTTTTGGTAATAGTGATAAAGAGAAGTATGCAAATAGAATTTGTAATTCAACTTTATATTCAGTTGAAGATAATTATTTAATTTGGAGTAATGGGATAATAGAAAAAAATGATTTCTCAGATTATAAATTTGGAATCTTAAAAATAGAGATTTCAGATATTGATTTTTCTAAACCTGCAGAATATGAACAATATATAAAGCCTGTAGTTTTGTTAGAATTAGATAGGCCGATTTATACTCACTTCGTTAATGAAAATTCGATTGTATATTATACAACATATAGCGAATTTGATGATTTACCTAATTGTAAAACTGGTGCCGTGGATATTATAACTGGTAATTCTTATTGGGAACGAGAATCTTCATATATGAAAGGGAATGGAGATTATGGATTATATATATTAAATGATGAAGATAATAATCTTATAAATCGAATATATTCATTTGAGTGTTTCTTAGGTTGTTATGATAAAACTAATGGTGATGTAATATGGGAAAAAATCCAGACTGAGGATCAAATTAAGAATGAAGTTTACCTAGGAGGGTTAATATATAATGCAGGTCCTTTTTATAATAATGGTTGTTTTTACTATACTACGATGGAGTCTTTTTCTGGAACTGATATATATAGGGCAAAGAATGTTGTTTCTAATATAAAATGTATAGATGCTAAAACAGGAAAGTTAAGATGGCATTATATGCCAGATAATAGTGCTTCTTTATATACTCGTCCAATAGTAGCAAATGGGAAAGTATTTATTTTCACTTATGGACAAGGATTATATGTTCTTGACGAAAAATCTGGAGCTGTATTGGGGGTAGATACTAGTATATACACAAAAGGGTTTGAAAAAAATGCTTTATACAATGGGAACGTAATTTTCTTTGATTTTTCTAGTGGATATGGAGTGTTAAAGGCTATAAAGCCATAAGATAAGTATGAAAATTAAGAAAATTATATTAATTGTATTATTCCTATTTGTCATTGTTTCTTGTAAACATAATTCTGAATCTCGATGGAATGAAAATAAAGGAAACTGCTATTTGGTTGTTCCTTAAGTGTATGTTTAATAATATGTATGTAAATAAATTATGTCTGGATTCTTATTTTGTCTGAAATTCGAGTTTTCAACCTAGCCGCAGTCTGAAGAAATTTTGATAAACTTGAATTTCAGTCTAAATAAACTTTTAAAATCAATTTAATCTGATATAAATCAATTTTTCTCAATTGTAATTTTACTTTATTTTGTATATGTGCTAAAATAAAGTCATGAGTAATAATATTTTAAAACTTCAGAATGGTAGTGATGTTCGTGGTATTGCACTGGAAGGTGTTGAGGGCGAAAACGTTAATATAACTCCTCAGATTGCAAAACAGATTGGTTGTGCATTTGTAAGCTGGCTTGAAAAGAAAAGTGGTATTCCTGCAAATGAACTTGTAATTGGTGTAGGTAGAGATTCCAGAGTTTCTGGTCCTGCTCTTGCAGACGGTTTAATCTGCGGTATTATTAGTGCAGGTGCTAAAGTAGTAGACTGTGGTATGGCAACAACACCAGCAATGTTTATGTCTCTTGTTTTTGAACAGACAGCATTTAATGGTTCATGTATGATTACTGCAAGTCATCTTCCTTTTAATCGTAACGGTATTAAATTTTTTGATGCTGATGGTGGTCTTGAACATGATGATATTACAGAAATCTTGAATCTTGCTTCAATGTTGAATCCTGTTCAGTCTAATCCTCCTTTAGGGACTTTTGATTTAATTTCAATTTATGCAGAACACTTAAAAAATCATATTGTAGCTGCGTTAAATGACGGTGAACAGCCTTTAAAAGGACTTCACATTGTAGTTGATAGTGGAAACGGTGCTTCAGGTTTCTTTGTTGATAAGATTTTACAGCCTCTTGGTGCTGATACAACAGGTTCTCAGTTCCTCGAACCAGACGGTATGTTCCCTAATCATATTCCTAATCCAGAAAATAAAGCTGCTATGGAATCTATCCGTAATGCGGTTTTAAAAAACAATGCTGATTTAGGTCTTATTTTTGATACAGATGTTGACCGTATGTCTGCTGTATTAAGTGATGGTAGTGAAGTTAATCGTGACAAGATTATTGCTATGATTGCTGCAATTCTTGCTCCAGAAAATCCTGGTTCTACAATTATTACAGATTCAGTTACTTCAGACCGCCTTACTTACTTCCTGGAAAAAGAACTTGGTTTGAAGCATCTCTGTTACATGCGTGGTTATAAAAATGTAATCAATAAGCAGAAAGAATTAAATTCAAAAGGTGAAAATGCTCCTTTGGCAATGGAAACTAGCGGACACGGTGCTTTGAAAGAAAATTACTATCTGGATGATGGTGCCTATCTTGCTGTAAAGCTTATTATTGCTTTAGCTAAAGCTGCAAAAAAAGGACAGAAACTTGACAGCTTAATTGAAAAACTTCCTCCTCTTGTAGAAGAAGGGGAATACAGATTTAAAATTAACACAGAAGATTTTAAATCCTATGGAAACGATGTACTTAAAGAATTTAAGGCTCGGGCAGAAGCTAAAGGTTATAAAATGCCTCAGTCTTATGAAGGTGTGCGTTTAAGTTTTGATTCTGAAGAAGTTCAGGGATGGATTCTGCTTCGTTTAAGTTTACATGATCCTGTAATGCCTATGAATATTGAAGGCGGCAGAAAAGGTGATCTGGAAAAACTCATTGCAATTGCAACAGAACTTACAGACGGTTTTGAAAAATTAGACAGAAGTAGTTTAAAATAATTGCATAGCAGTTAGTTCAAAAATTCGGAAAGCGGAACCTGGAATTGATTTTAATCTCCTGATTCCGCTTTTTTTTTGATTATGAATTAGCCAAAATGGTTAATTCGTTAAGCATTTCAGGCAGGCCTTCAGCCATGTTTTCATCTGAGAACTGGCATGTTCCTACTTTTTCATGTCCACCACCACCGTATTTTAGCATTAAACTTCCTACATTTACTTTTGAAGTCTTATTTAAAATAGAATATCCTACCGCAGCAGAACATCCTTTGCCCCCTTTTCCGTCAACAATCCAGCAGGAAATATTTTGTTCCGGATACATGCTGTAAATCATAAAACGGTTTCCTGTGTAAATAGGATCTACTCCGCGTAAATCAGAAATAATCAGGTTTCCTTCAATTTTTGTATGGGCTTTTACCATTACTTTGAATTTTTCAGTCTGCTGCTGGTATACATCAATTCTTTCCTGAACATCTGGCATGGCAAGAATCTGTTCTGTTGTTTTTTCTTTAACAGCAATCATAAGATTTTCCATAAGTTTGTAATTAGGAATAGTAAATTGGCGCCATCTTCCAAGCCCTGTACGAGGATCCATTAAGAGTCCTATTAAAATCCATCCTGTAGGATTTTGAATTTCATTTATTGTCAGATTGCCTGAATCTACTTTATCAACGGCAGTCATAATATCATCGTAGTTAGGAAATTTTTCCTTTCCGCCATAATATTCATAAATTATTCTTGCACAGGAAGGTGTAATCCGGCTTTCTCCTTTATATTTCCCTGCAAGTTCCTGACGTTCAAATTCACTGGAATGATGATCAAACCACAAACCACATCCAGATACAAAAGGTACATTTGCCAGGCAGTCATTACTGTCTACTGGAACTAAACCGTCTTGTAAATCTTTTGGGTGTGCAAATGTCCAGTGATCAATAATACCAGCTTCCAGCAATAATGCACCACAGGCAAGTCCGTCAAAATCTGAGCGGGTAACCAATCTCATTGCCATTTTTTTTACCTCCGATGATGTAAAAACTCTTATTTTTAATTCTAACAAAGAACGCTGATGACGCAAGCTTAAAAATTTGAAAAAAATTGTAAAAAATAAAAAAATAATCAGTTTTTCTTGCACCAGATTTAAAAGAAAATTATAATTTTAAATACTTTTAATTTTTTCTAAGGAGAACATAAATGAAAAAAATTATTGCTGTTTTATTAACAGTTGGTCTTTGTTTCTCAGCTTTTGCTGCAAAACCAAAAAAAGCATCTAAAAAAGCTGCAGCTCCAGCAATGCGCGTAGCCATGGTTACAGACTCAGGTGATATTACTGACCAGTCTTTTAATCAGACTACTTATGCTGCAAGTAAAGCTTTCTGTGAAGAAAACAATCTTATATTCAATTATTACAAACCTGCAGGTGATTCAACTGCAGACCGTGTTGCTTCAATCAACGCTGCTATTCAGGATGATTATAATGTATTAGTTCTTCCAGGTTTCCTTTTTGCTGAAGCAATTGTTCAGACAGCAGAAAGAAATCGTGATATTACTTTTATTGGTCTTGATGTTGGTGAATTTGATCTTATGTCTGCAGCTGCAGATATGGGAAAAGCTAACTGGAAACTTCCAAAAAATGTTTTCTGTGCAGTTTATGCAGAAGAGATTCCTGGTTACATGGCTGGTTATGCTGCTGTTAAAGAAGGTTACAAACATCTAGGTTTCTTAGGTGGTATGGCTGTTCCAGCTGTTATCCGCTACGGATTTGGATTTGTTCAGGGTGCTAACAAAGCTGCTGAAGAAATGGGAATTGCTGATAAAGTTACAGTTGAATATGTATATGGCGGACAGTTCTATGGTGACTCTCAGATTAAAGCTGCTATGGATGTATGGTACAAAAAACTTGGTGTAGAAGTTGTATTCGCTTGTGGTGGTGGAATCTGGACTTCAGCTGCAGATGCTGCTAAAGAAGTTGGTGGAAAGGTTATTGGTGTAGACGTTGATCAGTCAGCTCAGCTTAATGCTTATGCTGAAGGAATGTGTATTACATCAGCTATGAAAGGTTTAGGTGCTACTGTAAAAGCTGTTCTTAAATCAATTCAGAATGGAACCTGGTCAGAATATTCTGGAAAAGTTTCTTCTCTTGGTTTAGTTTCTCCAACAGATGCTTCATTAAACTTTGTTCAGTTACCAACTGATACCTGGTCAATGAAGAAATTCACTGTAAAAGATTACGAAAAATTAGTTGCTGATATCTTCAATGGAAAAGTAGCTGTATCTAATGATATTTCTAAGGCTCCTGCTGTATCAGTTAAATTAAATATGTATCCAAATATTAAATAGTTATAGTTTTTTTTGGATTAATGGCTGTTCTGTGAAATATTCAGAACAGCCGATTTTTTGTTTTAAAGGACTTTATATGGACAACAACTATATCATTGAAATGCTGAATATTACTAAGCGTTTCCCTGGAATTATTGCCAACGATAACATTACAATTCAATTAAAAAAAGGCGAAATACATGCACTTCTTGGAGAAAACGGAGCTGGAAAATCTACTTTAATGAGTGTTTTGTTTGGTCTGTATAAAGCAGAAGAAGGAGAAATCCGCAAGAATGGAAAAGTTGTAGAAATCAACAATCCAAATGATGCAACCGCTTTAGGTATTGGAATGGTGCATCAGCATTTTAAATTAGTAGATGTTTTTACTGTATTAGATAATATTATTTTGGGAACAGAGCCTGTTAAAAACGGATTTGTAGACAGAAAGGCTGCCCGAAAAAAGATTATGGAACTAAGTGAAGCTTACGGGCTTTCTGTAGATCCAGATGCAAAAATAGAAGATATTTCAGTTGGTATGCAGCAGCGTGTAGAAATCTTGAAGATGCTTTACCGCGATAATGAAATTTTAATTTTTGATGAACCAACTGCTGTTTTAACTCCTCAGGAAATTAACGAACTTATGCAGATTATGAAAAATCTGACTGCAGAAGGAAAATCTATATTATTTATTACTCACAAATTAAATGAAATTATGGCAGTTTCTGACCGCTGTTCTGTTTTGCGCAAAGGAAAGTATATAGGAACTGTTGAAATTAAGAATACTACAAAGGAAGAACTGAGCCGCATGATGGTTGGTCGTGATGTTCAGTTCAATGTTCAGAAAAAAGATTGTGTTCCAGGAGATGTAGTTCTTGATGTTCAGAATATGAGCGTAGCAAGTAAAATTCATTCAAATCTTGCTGTAAAAAATGTAAGTTTTAATGTTCGTTCCGGCGAAGTTGTTTGTATTGCAGGAATTGATGGAAACGGACAATCTGAATTTATACAGGGATTAACAGGACTTGAACCTTTAGTTTCTGGTGCAAATACAAAAATTACTTTAGGAAATGTTGATATTACCAGCAAATCTATTAGAGACAGATCTAAAGCTGGAATGAGTCATATTCCAGAAGACAGACATAAACATGGACTTGTTCTTGATTACACTCTTGAACAGAATATGGTGCTTCAGCGCTATTGGCAGAAAGAGTTTCAGAAGGCTGGATTTATAAAAAATAAAGAAGTTTCAGAATATTCTTCAAGGTTGATTAATCAGTTTGATGTAAGAAGCGGGCAGGGAAATAAGACTATTGCTCGCTCCATGTCTGGTGGTAACCAGCAAAAGGCAATTATTGCCCGTGAACTAGATAAGGAACATAAACTTCTTATTGCTGTTCAGCCTACCAGAGGTCTTGATGTAGGTGCCATTGAATATATTCATAAGCAGATTATATCTGACCGAGATAAAGGGGCTGCTGTTCTGCTGGTTTCTTATGAACTTGACGAAGTAATGAGTCTTAGTGACAGAATTTTAGTTATGTATGAAGGTGAAATTGTTGGTGAACTGAAACCTGAATCTACAACAATAGAAGAACTTGGGCTTTATATGGCTGGTGCAAAACGTGATGGAGGAAATAAATAATGAGCAAGGCAAAGAAACTGAATTTTAATAAAGTGGTTACTTCAGAAAGCTTCAAATCAATTATTTCTGCCATTGTTTGTGCATTAATTGGTATTCTGGTGGGTTTTATTATTCTGCTGATGATAAATGCAGAAAATGCCCCTAAAGCTATGAGTACAATCTTAAAGAACTTTTTTTACTACAAACGTACAAATATGAAGCTTTATTATCTGGGCTGCACGCTGGTAAAAACTGTACCTTTAATTTTGTGTTCACTTTCTGTTTTGTTTGCATACAAATCAGGATTATTTAATATTGGTGTTGGTGGACAGTATTGTATTGGAATAGGTATTTCCTTGTGGTGCGCTTTGCAGTGGCATTTACCTTGGTTTGTCTGCATTCTTCTTTCGATGATTGTTGCTGCTGCATGGGGTGCAATTTCTGGTTTGTTTAAGGCATTCTTTAATGTAAATGAAGTTATTGCCTGTATTATGATGAACTGGATTGGTCTGTATCTTGTAAATGTACTGATGCAGCATGAAACAGTAATGAACATTACAAAATCAGAAACTTTTATGATTGCGGCAAAATCTCCAGAATCTTTAATTCCTCAATGTGGATTACAGCATCTGTTTGATGAAAATGAATATGTGACAATTGCTATTCCCCTTACAATTATAGTTGCCGTTGTTATTTCTGTTGTGCTTAAAAAAACAACTTTTGGTTATGAATTAAGAGCAACTGGGCTTAATAAAAATGCTGCAAAATATGCAGGTATGAAAGATAAAGTAAATATTATTATTACAATGGCAATTGCCGGTGCTCTGGCTGGTCTTGCAGCATCATTCTATTATTTGACTGATATTCAGCCTTGGAAAACTAGTTCTACTGTTCCTGGAATGGGCTTTAATGGAATTGCGGTTGCTTTCCTTGGTGGTCTGAATCCTATTGGTGTTATTTTTGCCGGTTATTTTATTGAACATATTACTTTAGGTGGAAGTTTAATAGATATGCGTTATTACAATCCTCAGATTGCAGATCTTATTTCTTCAATCATCATTTATACTTGTGGATTTGTATTATTCTTTAAAGACATTATGACTAAAATATCTACAAAAAAATCTGAAAAAAAGACGGTAGAAAATAAATCTGCAGAAGGGGGCAACTAATGATTTTAATTCAATATACTTTAATTTATGCATCTGTTTTAATTTTTGTTGCTCTTGGCGGTATGTTTTCTGAAAGAAGTGGTGTAATTAATCTTGGTCTTGAAGGAACAATGGTATTTGGAGCATTAGGTGGAGCTTTTGTTTTATTTGCACTTCCTTCTTCAACACCTGCTTTCCTTGTAGTTATATTAACTTTGCTTGTAAGTGCCATTTCCGGAATGATTTTTTCTCTACTTCTTGCTGTGGCTGCAATCAACTTCAAGGCTGATCAGACTCTGGTTGGTACTGCAATGAATATGCTGGCTACTGCAGCGGCAACTGTTATTGTAAAAGCTTTCAATAATGCACGTTCAGGTGGAGCTAATCCATCTGCTATTCTTGATTATCTTGAAACACGTAAATCATTTATATTTAAGATTGGTAATCTTGAAATGAACTGGTATATGGTTTTAACAATGCTTTTACTTATAGCTGCTTATGTTGTTCTCTATAAAACTCGCTTTGGAATGAGATTGATGGCTTGCGGGGAACATCCTCAGGCTGCAGATAGTGCAGGTATTAATGTTTATAAAATGCGTTATGCCGGAGTTTTAATTTCAGGACTCTGTGGTGGAATTGGAGGTATAATCTATATTTCTGCAGCAAATTCTCAATGGGATTTTATTTATGGAGTTGCAGGTGCTGGTTTCCTTGCTTTGGCGGTAATGATTTTTGGGCAATGGAAACCTCTTAAAATTGCAAGTGCTGCATTGATTTTTGGACTGTTCCGTGCTGTAGCTGATACATATACAGGATTTGATTTTCTGGTTCATTTAGTAAGCGGTGAAGTTTATAAAATGCTGCCTTATATTGTATCTTTAGTTGTTCTTGCTTTTACTTCAAAAAAATCAAGGGCTCCTAAAGCTGAAGGTATTCCATACGATAAAGGAAGCCGTTAGTCGGACAGGCTGTGATTATGAAAATAATTAAACAAGTAATTTTAAGTTTATTTTGTGCAGGTTTACTTGTAAGTTGTAATAAAAAAAATGATGCAGAATATTTTGAATCAATGGATACTTTTATGAAGGTCCGTTGTTATGGAAAAGATTCTGAAGCTGCAAATAAAGAAGCTCAGGAAAGAATCAGTTTTCTTGAAAAATTAATTTCTGTTACAAAAAATGAAAGTGAAATTTTTGCAATTAATAATGCTGATGGTAAACCTGTTACTGTAAGTGATGAAACTATTTCCGTTATAAAAGATGCCCTGAAAATGGCAGAAAAATCTGATGGGGCATTTAATCCTTGTTTATATCCAGTATCTTCTGAATGGGGATTTACTACAAAAAAATATAGAATTCCTTCCGATGATGAAATAAATGAACTTTTAAAGCTGACTGATTTTAGAAAAGTTAAGATTGATGGAAATTCAGTTTCCATGGATAAGGGAATGAAACTGGACTTAGGTGGAATTGGAAAAGGTTTTGCCGGAGATGAAGCTATAAAGGTTCTTCAAAAATACGGAATACAATCTGCGCTTCTTGATTTAGGTGGAAATATCCAGACAATTGGAAAAAAGCCTGATGGTAGTTTGTGGACTGTAGGTGTAAAAAATCCTTGGGATGAAGGTGTTGTTGCGTCTTTAAAATTGAATAATGAAGCTGCAATTACCAGTGGTGGATATGTCCGCTTTTTTATAGGAGAGGATGGAAAAAAATATATCCACATTTTTGATGGGAAAACAGGTAGACCTGTTGAAACTGATATTGCATCGGCTACAATTGTCTGTGAAAAAGGAACTTATGGTGATGCTCTAAGTACAACAACTTATGTACTTGGAAAAGAAAAGGCCTGTCAGTTCTGGAAAGAAAATAAAGATTTTCAGATGATTCTTCTTTATGGAAATAATTCCATTTGCTATACAGATGGACTTAAAGGTAAAATTACTCTGATGCATGAATTTGATAATGTAGAAATTATAAAATAAAAGGTATTTTTTATGGGAGTAAAAACTTTTAAGGGTGGTATTCACCCAAAAGAGATGAAAGAACTTAGTAATAAGTGTGCCATTAAAGAGGCTTTTCCTTCATCTGGAACAGTCACTATTCCTGTGACTATGGGAGGAGCATCAAACACTCCGCTTGTAAAAGTTGGGGATTTAGTTGCTAAAGGACAGATTATTGCCAATGGTGATAAATTTATGAACTGTCCTGTTCATTCTTCTGTTTCTGGAAAGGTAAAAAAAATCCAGAATTGTCTTGTAACTGCTAATGCTGAAGTTCCATGTATTATAATTGAAGCAGATGACGAAAATCGTACTGCCTTTATGGAACCTTTAGATCCTTTTACATGTGATCATGATACTGCACTTGCCAGAATTAAAGAGGCAGGCATAGTTGGTATGGGTGGTGCATCTTTCCCAGCTCACGTAAAACTTAATCCTCCTGAGGATAAGGAAATTGAGTATGTTCTGGTGAATGCTGCTGAATGTGAACCTTACTTAACTTGTGATGAACGCACAATGCAGGAAACTCCAGAAAAATTGATTGACGGTCTTGCAATTATTCTTCACATGGTTGGTGCATACGGAATGATTGCTCTTGAAGATAATAAAGCTTACATTAAGCCTATCCTTGATGCTGAAATCAACAAAAAAGGTTATGGCGATGATATGAAAGTTCAACTTGTAAAGACAAAGTATCCTCAGGGATCTGAAAAATTTATTGTAAATGCTTGTCTTGGAGTTGAAATTCCTAGTGCAAAACTCCCAGCCGATGCGGGATGTATTATTTCAAATGTAGGTACAGTTTGTGCAGTCAGTGATGCCTTCCGTTTAGGTAAGCCAGTAATTGAACGTGCACTTACAATAAGCGGAAGTGCAGTTGAAAATCCTGTGAATCTCCGTGTTCCTGTAGGAACTTTAATTTCAGATCTTACTCCTGAATATTTTACTCTTAAAGAAGATCAGACTGCTAAAATTATTTCTGGTGGTCCAATGATGGGGTTTGCTATGGTAAGTACAGCATTCCCTGTGGCAAAAGGTACTTCTGGTGTAACTTTCCTTACAGCAGAAGAAACAACATTGGTTGATGAAGACCAGTGTATTGGTTGTGGTTTCTGTGTAAATATTTGTGCAATGCGGCTTAATCCTGTTTTAATTGTCAGAGAACTTAAAGCTGGAAATTTAGATAAAGCAAAACGTTACGGATTGATGGATTGTATTGAGTGCGGTTGTTGTGCTTATTCTTGTCCTGCAAATATCCGTATTGTACAGCGTGTTAGACTTGGTAAAGGTCAGGTTAGAGCTAAGATGGCTGAAGAACGGGCTAAAGCTGAAGCTGAAAAAGCTAAAGCCGCCGCAGCTGGTGAAGGAGGTGCAAAATAATGAGCTTTTTCTCATCAAGTCCACATTTTAAGGGTAAAGTAAATACACAGATGATTATGCTCTGTGTTTTAATTGCAATGCTTCCAGAATGTATAGCAGGTGTTGTATTTTTTGGATGGCGGGCTTTAGTTACTATTTTAGTTTCTGCTGCTGGTGCAGTTGGTTTTGAAGCTGCTTTTCAGGCAATAACAAAACAGAAAATTGTTATTAAGAATCTTAGTGCAGCAGTTTCAGGTGTGCTTTTAGCATTGGTATTACCTCCAACAGTTCCTGTCTGGATGGTTCTGCTTGGTGATTTTGTTGCTGTTGTAATTGCTAAAGGTCTTTTTGGAGGAATTGGAAGCAATACTTTTAATCCTGCATTAACTGGACGTGCATTTCTTTTTATAAGTTTTCCTGCTGTAATTGGTGCAAAATGGCTTAACCCTGAATTAATTAAAGCTGGTGCTGCAGGTATTGATGCTATTTCCAGTGCTACTGCTTTAAGTCAGCTTAAATCTGGAGTTTTAACACCTGAAAATTTCAACTATATGCAGTATTTCATAGGAAATCGTGCCGGTTGTATTGGAGAAACTTCTATTCTTCTTATTCTGATTTCTTTTGTTTTTCTTTGTGTCAGCCGTATTATTGACTGGCGTGCTCCACTGGCAATGGTTGGAACTGTTGTGATTGGAACTTTTGTAAAAGGACTTTGTATTGGTGAAGGTTTAACTGGTGCATGTCAGGAAGTATTGATTGCATTGCTTACTGGTGGTTTGCTTTTTGGTGCAACATTTATGATTACAGATTATGCTACTGCTCCTGTAACAAAACCTGGCCGCTGGATTTTTGGTTTTGGTGCCGGACTTATTACTTTCCTTGTAAGAAATTTTGGTGGATATCCAGAAGGTGTTATGTTCAGTATTTTGATTATGAATGCTGCTGCTCCTCTTTTGAATAATTTTACAATCCGTATGTATGGCTATGGAAAAAAAGGAAACAGACGTCCTGCTCCAGCAAAAATTGTTCAGGAATTTGATGTAAAAAATGCTAAACAGGAGGATGTAAAATGAGTGAATCTGTAAAAGAAAAAGATTCTGTATGGTCCATTGTTAAACTTGGCCTTATTCTTGCTGTTTATGCTGCAGTTTCCTGTGCAGTCCTTGCAGTTGTAAATAATGTTACAGCTCCAAAAATTGCTGTAAATAAAATTGAAAAAGCTAATAAAGCAATGAAAGAAGTTTTTGAAGCTGCTGAAGAATTTGTTCTTATGGAAGATACAGAAAAAACTTCTACTGGTTCTATTACAGTAGGTGATGTTTATCTTGCAAAGAAGAATGGAAACGTAATTGGTGCTGCTGTTCAGGTTTCTGGTCCTAC
The DNA here is from genome assembly GCA_022768685.1 of Spirochaetia bacterium. Lineage (GTDB taxonomy): Bacteria > Spirochaetota > Spirochaetia > Treponematales > Treponemataceae > Treponema_D. Next base: position 3,774 of record JALEPQ010000106.1, on the reverse strand, counting down.
TTACGATAAAGGAACAATTATTGTTGGTGTTGATTTGAGGGGAAACGTTAGAGGAATGAGAGTGCTTGAACTTTCTGATTCTCCTGGATTTGGATTAAAAGCAAATGATCCAACTTTTAAACTTCCAAATGGACAGACTTTTTATGGTCAGTTTTCTGGAAAAAATGCAAAAAATGGCTTTAAAGCTGGTGAGAACTTTGATGCTATTTCTGGAGCTACAATTACAAGTAACGGTATTGCAGCTTTGATGAACGCAGGTACAGAAAAAATTCTTTATGAATTTACAAAACTGGGCCTTGTATCACAGGAGTAAACAGATGAGTAATAAACTTAAGATTTTTACAAACGGATTTATTCGTGAAAATCCTCTTTTAGTTTTGAATATTGGTTTGTGCTCCTCTTTAGGTGTTACAACTTCTATTTTTAATGGTATTGGAATGGGACTTGGTATGACATTTGTTCTTGTTATGAGTGAACTTGTAATCAGTTTATTCCGCAAGAAAATACCATCTTCAGTTCGTCTTCCAATTTTTATTATTGTTATTGCAGCATTTACTACCATTGTACAGCTGGTTTTACAGGCGTATGTTGATGCACTTTATAATGCCCTTGGAGTTTTCCTTCCTTTGATTGTTGTAAACTGTATTATTATGGGCCGGGTGGAAGCTTTTGCTTCAAAAAATAAACCTGGCGATGCTGTTTTAGATGCACTTGGAATGGGAATTGGTTATACAATTGTTCTTGTTTTAATTTCTCTTTGCCGTGAACTTCTTGGTGGGGGAACTTTAATGGCTGGAACAGCTTTAAAACTTGATGTAATACCTGAAGCTTTTAGAATTGGTATTTTTAATTCAGCTCCTGGTGGATTTATGGTATTTGGATTTTTAGCAGCTTTAGTTCAAGGTGTAAAACAGGCAAAAGCTAGAAGAGCCGGTGAAAAGATTGTAATTGAAGATCCAAACTGTGCATCTTGTGAAAGTTCTGCTGGATGTAAAACACAGGATTCTTCAAATGCAACTTGTCCTGTTATGGAAAAAACTGTTGAAAAGGCAGTTGAAGCTGCAAAAGAGGCAAAAGCAGCTGCAGAAACTCCAGCTGATCCAGCAAAGGGAGGTTCTAACTAATGAATTTACTTCTTATTTTATTAAAATCTGCAATTGTAGATAATGTTGTTTTTATTCAGTATCTTGCTATTTGTCCGTTTATTGGTATGACTAGTGAAACTGATAAAGCTGCCGGTATGGGAATTGCTACTTCATTTGTAATTCTTCTTGCAACTGCAGTTACCTGGCCAATTTATAAATTGATTATGGTTCCTCTTCATCTGGAATTTTTACAGACTTTAATGTTTATTCTTGTTATTGCATCTTTGGTTCAGCTTGTAGAATTCTTCTTGAAAAAGTCTATGCCAGCTTTATATAAATCAATGGGTGTTTATCTTGCATTGATTACAACTAACTGTGCTGTTCTTGGTGTTACAATTAACTGTATCAGCAAAAATTACAACTACGGAGAAAGCCTTGTTTATGCTTTAGGTTCTGCTCTTGGGTTTGTAATCAGTATGGTTATTATGAGTGGAGTTAGAAGCAAACTTAAAACAGCAAATGTTCCTCAGGCTTTTAAAGGAACTCCAATTTTATATGTTGCAGCCGGCTTATTAAGTCTTGCTTTCCTTGGATTCAAAGGACTTATTAATTAGTTTTTTAGGAGTGAGGAATTAGAAATGAAAATTATTTTATTAACTATTATCGTTGCTCTTGTAATTGGCTTTTTATTAGGTCTTTTACTAGGTTTGTTTAAGAAAATTTTTGCTGTTCATGTTGACCCAAAAGTTCAGCAGGTCCGTGATGTTTTAAGTGGAGCAAATTGTGGTGGTTGTGGTTTTGCAGGTTGTGATGCCTTTGCTGAAGCTGTTGTAAAAGGTGATGCTCCTGCAAATGGCTGTGTAGCTGGTGGTTCTGATTGTGCCGGAAAGGTTGCTGCAGTTTTGGGAGTAGATGCGGGAGAATCTATTCCAAAGGTAGCTTTTCTTGCCTGCCATGGTACAAAAGAATGCGCTTTACCAAAAGGCACTTATAACGGTGTAAAAACTTGTACTGCTGCCAATATGGTTATGAACGGTTCTAAGAAGTGTTCTTTTGGTTGTATTGGTTACGGGGACTGTGAAGCTGCTTGTCCTTTTGATGCTATTAAAATGGGTGAAGATGGACTTCCTGTTGTAGACAGAGCAAAATGTGTTGGTTGCGGAAACTGTGCTAAGGCTTGTCCAAAAAAATTGTTTGTTTTAATCAATGCTGATACAAAAGGAGCTGTTGCTCGTTGTTCTAATCATAGTGATAACAAACCTCAGATAAGAAAGGATTGCTCTGCTGGATGTTTCAAATGTGGAATGTGTGCAAGAAAATGTCCTTCACAGGCAATTGATGTTTCTTCTGGCATTCCAAAAGTTGATTATTCAAAATGTACAAGCTGTGGCGAATGTGTTAAAGCTTGTGTAGATAAAGTCTTAGTATTGTTTTAATTTACTGAATTTTATATAATACGATTCAATATGAATGCAAAAGTTTGTGAATACATTTTGATTCTCAAGAAATTTTTTTATGTTCATATTATTTGAATTTGATTTTTAGACTGAATTTCTTTTGGAATTCAGTCTTTTTTTTTTAATTCCCGGGGTTTAGGGCTTAGCAGCTTTGCTGCGTCGCCCTAGGAGAAGGTATTCCCCTTCAGATACTGGTTATTTTAATAGGAGTATATAGAATGAAACGCGAAGACATCAACAAAGTATTGATTATCGGTTCGGGACCAATTGTTATTGGTCAAGCTTGTGAATTTGACTATTCAGGAACTCAGGCTTGTAAAGCTTTACGTGAACAGGGATACAAAATTGTATTAGTAAACTCAAATCCTGCAACAATCATGACTGACCCAGTTATGGCAGATGCAACTTATATTGAACCACTAAATGTTGAACGTCTTAGTCAGATTATAGAAAAGGAACGTCCAGATGCGCTTCTTCCAAACCTTGGTGGACAGACTGGTTTGAATATGGCAATGGAATTAAACAAAGCCGGCGTTCTTGATAAATACGGTGTAAAAGTAATTGGTGTAAACCTTGATGCTATTGAGCGCGGTGAGGACCGTGAGATTTTCAAGGAGACTATGAAGTCGCTTGGTATCGACACTCCTCGCTCGGGAATTTGTCACACTGTTGAAGGTGCTGAAAAAATTGCTGAAGAAATCGGCTTCCCTCTGGTTGTTCGTCCTGCTTATACTATGGGCGGTCAGGGCGGCGGCTTCTGTTACAATGTTGAAGAATTACGAACGATCGTTAGTAACGGTCTTGACCTTTCTATGACTCACCAGTGTTTGATTGAAGAAAGTATTCTTGGTTGGGAAGAGCTTGAAGTTGAAGTTGTTCGCGACTCAAAGAATCAGATGGTTGCAATCTGTACTATCGAAAATATTGATGCGGTTGGTGTTCACACTGGTGACTCTTTCTGTGCAGCTCCATTTATGACTATTGATAAGGATTTGGAAAAGAAGCTCCAGGAAATGGCATTTAAGATTGTTGAGAACATCGGTGTAATCGGTGGTACTAACGTTCAGTTTGCTCACAATCCTAAGTCTGGTCGTGTTGTTATTATTGAGATTAACCCAAGAACTTCGAGATCGTCGGCACTTGCAAGTAAGGCAACCGGCTTCCCTATTGCGCTGATTTCTGCAAAACTCGCCAGCGGTTTAACTTTGGACGAGATTCCTTACTGGCGTGAT
>JALEPQ010000101.1 GCA_022768685.1 Spirochaetia bacterium | reverse complement strand
GCTTTTTGTGGTATAGAAACTATTGAACTGCCGCTTCGCAGCAGCCACAAAAAGAGTGTTTTTGAACCACGCCCCGCTCCTTCGCACCAACATTACGGAAAAGCATTTATAATGCGTTTGCCCTGAAATTTAAAGCTGAGTTGGAATATCAATAAATATTGTTTCAATTCCAAGTTCTTTTTCAACTTTTTCTTTAACGAGATTTACACCTACAGTTTCTGTCTGATAGTGGCCTCCTGCAATGAAATTAATTCCACATTCCTTTATGTAATGATATTTACCGTGATCAATCTCGCCTGTAATATAGGCATCTAATCCCTGTGCAATTGCATATTCTACATCTTCAGCAGCACCACCTGAAATAATTCCCACTGTGTAAATTTGTTTTTTGCCAAAAGGAAGAATCATCAAAGGTTTTTCACCAGATTTAAGAGCCTTTTTTGAAAGTGCTTCTATGGTAAGAGGATTTTTTAACTGGCCTTTAACACCAATTGTCATTCCTCTCCATTCTCCAAAATATTCTAAGTTTTCAAGTCCAATTCTTGCGGCAAGTCCATAGTTATTGCCATAAGGATTGTTTGCATCCAGTGGAAGGTGATATGCAATGAGTGCAAGGTCATTTTTTAAAAAAGCAGAATATCTTTTATAAACATGACCTGTAATAGGTTCACAATCTCCCCAGAAAAGCCCATGATGAACAAAAAGAACATCTGCTCCTTGTTTTGCAGCTTCTAAAGCAGATTGTTCACAAGCATCAACAGCAAAAGCAATTTTTTTTATTTCTTTTGTATCTGGTGAAGAATTTTCAATTTGAATTCCATTTCTGGAAGGGTCTGCAGGAAAATTTTCCTTTTTAAGGAATTCATTAAAATAGTTATTCAGCTGAACTAAAGTCAATTTTTTTCCTCGTAAATTAGTTTTCTATATTTTCTGAAACAGCTAAATCTTGCAGGAAGACTTTTTCTGCTTCCTTAGCTGTTAATTGAGCCATAATTTTTGGTTTTATAAATTTTCTGTCTTTTTTTAATCCTAGTCCGGCAGCTAAAAGAGGATCTGTCTGTTCAATACATCCATAACCTTTTGATTCGTAAGAAAGTATGGAATCAAAATTGTAAGTACCTGCAACTTTATCAGGATTCTGAGAAAAATAATCTTCAATAGCAGTATTTGCCATTACATCGCTTACAAAAAATACTTTCTGGGAAAGATTAAAATCATCTTTAAGAATATCCATTACAGCATTAATTTCTTTAGCTGAATTAAAAGTATAGAATTCTCGTTGTGCCATAAATTTCTGATTGTAAAAATAGCTTTCTAATACCATAGAAAATCTGCGTAATATTTTAGCATCACCTATTGAATGTCTCCATTTACAGTCGTTGCAGTAAAAATCTGCAGAATATACTGTGTAACCTTCTGCGGCAAGAAGATGCAGATATGGTTCGTAAGCATAAGTGTCACCACGTTTATCTGGGAAAAAAACAATAATATTATCTGTTTGATAATCGTTCTCTGTATTTTTTATATCTTGAGTTTTAGTGAACTGGTGAAAAAAACAGGTTGTTTTTGAAAAGCCATCCGATGGAACAAATCCTGTATTAAAAGAGCCGTCATATTTGTACAATGTATCAGTAGTACCAAATTTTTGAGGGAGTAGTTCAACAGGGGCACATAAAATTGTAAAAATCAGGGCTGCAAACGAAAGAATGTTTGTAAAATGAGCCCAGGCTTTCATTAAATTACTGTAATGGTCAATATAAAGTCTTGAAGTGTATCTGATTAAAGCATGAAAATTGGAAAGAAGAACTATAAGACTTAAAAATAAGCAGAGCAGTGTAAAAAAATCTACATTCCATGCAAACAGTATTAAAACAGAAAGAATAAAAGTAAGAGGAGCAAGATTTACCAGGGCATCTCTACGAACTCTTTTTGTAAAAAGGATTCTGGCATTTGTAAGAAAAAGTAAAACAAAAATTAAAAGTTCAGCATAGAATTTCATATATTCATAGTATATAAAAAAACAATTTATCGCTATACTAAAGGTATGTCTTACGAAGTAACAGCTACAAGGCGTCGTCCGCAGAAATTTGATGATTTAGTTGGTCAGGAATTTGTTGCAGAAACCCTTAAAAATTCAATAAAATCCGGAAAAATTGCTCACGCTTATCTTTTTTCAGGTCCTCGTGGTTGCGGTAAAACTTCTACTGCTAGAATTCTGGCTAAAGCATTGAACTGTCAGAACGGACCTACAGATTCTCCATGTGGAGTTTGTCCAAATTGTCAGGAAATTACTAAAGGTTCAAGTCTTGATGTTATAGAAATAGATGGAGCTTCTAATAACGGGGTAGAAAATGCCCGTCAGATAAAAGATGAAGTTCTTTTTCCACCAAGTAATTCAAAATATAAAATTTATATAATTGACGAAGTTCATATGCTTTCTTCTTCAGCTTTTAATGCATTGTTAAAAACTATAGAAGAGCCTCCTTCTTATGCAGTTTTTATTTTTGCTACAACAGAATTACAGAAAGTTCCTGTAACTATAAAATCTCGCTGTCAGCAATATAATTTCCGCCTGGTTGCAGTAGAAAAAGTAAAACAGTGTCTTGCAGATGCAGCTGCTGAACTTAATATTCAAGCTGATGATGAAGCCTTGTATTGGATTGCCAGAGAATCTACAGGATCAATGCGTGATGCCTATACAATTTTTGATCAGGTTGTTGCATTTAGCGATGGGCATATTACTTATGAAAAAATCCGGGACAAGTTAGGACTTGTAGGATTAGACCGGCTGAATACAATTTTTGAAGCCTGTGCTCAAAATCAGACTGAGAAAGTGATTAATCTGATTGATGAATTTTTGCAGGCTGGTGTTTCTATTGAACAACTGATTTCAAACAGTGCCGATTATTTGCGTTCATTGCTTTTAATAAAGAGTGGAGTTACAAAAGAATCTCTTTTAGGTAATTCAGTGGAAAGATACAGTTCAGTTGTTCTTAATAGCTGGAATCCAATTCAGATAGAAAGAGCTTTAAGTATTTATCTTCAATTATTTAGAGATATAAGATATTCACTTTCTCCTCGTTATGAACTTGAACTGGCATTCAGCAGACTTTGCTGGATAAATCAATATGTTTCTAACATGGAAGTAAAAAAGGCAATAGATGCAGCTCAGGCTTTATTGAACGGAGCTCCAGTTACACCTCAGATTGCCACATCTGAACCTTCAAAAACTGCAATACAAACTCAAACTCCAGTTTTTAATATGTCAGCTGCAGTGCCTTCTCAAAATCAGCAGGTTTCGGTTGCAGCTGTGCCAGAAGTTCCGGTTCAAACAGAATCGGCAGGTTCTGTAAATAATCTGCCACCTGGAATGCCACATTTTTCAATGCTGGATAAATTTTTTGAAAAAGAAAATTCACAGCAAAGTGGTGAAGGAGAATCTTCAAACCCTTTTCTTAATGGCGGTTCACTGCCGCCTGAACAAAGAGTGGTTGTAGATACATCAGATTTTCAGGACGACAACTGGACTAATACAGATGAACCTCCAGAAGAAGATTATTATCAGGAAACTGAAGAATTTACAGGAGTGCAGGCAGAAGAATTGTATGAAGCAACTCAGGCTCCTGTAGAAGATAATTTTTCTGCTCCTGTACAACTTGATGAAAAATTTTTGACTGCAGATGGAAAAACACTTTCAATTGCTCAGCTAAGAGGTGCTGTAATGGCAGATTTAGCTGTAAATAACAGTTTCCTTGCCGCTGCTGTAGAAAAAACTGGAGAATGGAAAGTTCTTGATAACAAAGTTGAAACTTATGTAGTATCAGAATATGAACAGTCTTTGTTAAAAAGAAATGCGCCTGATATTGCAAAGGTAATTTCTTGTGTAATAGGAAAACAGGTTTCATTTGAAATACTGGTTCAAAAAAAAGATTCTGCAGATACTGTAAAAAAGGAACTTCCTGAACAGATTAAAATTGTTCTGGATGTTTTTAAAGGCAGTATTGTGGGGCGATAATTTTTATATAGAGGTTAATTATGAATCCATTTGATTTATTAAAAAATGCTGGTCAGATTAAAGAACAGAGTGAAAGACTTCAGGCAGAATTAGAAAACATTAGAGCTGAAGGATCTTCTGGCGGAAGAATGGTTACAATTACAATGAATGGAAAATTTGAAATGCTAAGTATAAAGTTAGACCCAATTTGCGTTGATAATCGTGATGTTCCTATGCTGGAAGATTTAATAAAAGCTGCTCATAAAAATGCAGTTGATAATGTTCAGGAACAGATAAAAGCCAAATCTGCTTCAATGCTTGGAGGTTTAGATTTGGGTTCTTTTGGATTGTAATCAGAAAGATGAGTACATTTGACGATTTAACTTCGAATTTTTCAAGGTTGCCTGGAATAGGAAAAAAAAGTGCAGTTCGTATTGTAAACTGGCTTCTAAACCAGGATGATTTATATAATAAGAAATTTGCAAATAATCTGGCACTTTTAAAAGAAAAAGTTAAACCATGCTCTGTTTGCGGTACATGGACAGAAACAGATCCTTGTCCTGTATGTTCAAATCCTCTACGAGATAAATCTGTAATCTGCGTAGTTGAACAGCCTCAGGATGTTTCTACAATAGAGGCTTATGGTGAATTTAAGGGCTTCTACCATGTTTTGGGAGGCCTCATAAAGCCTCTTGAAGGAATAGGTCCGTCTGCACTTTCTATACAGCCTTTAATCAATAGAATAAAAAAAGATGAAGTAAAGGAAGTTATTGTAGCGTTGAATCCAACTGTTGAAGGAGATACTACATCACTTTACCTGAATAAAATTATTTCTGAGCAGATTTCTGCGGATTCTGTAAAAATAACACGTCTTGCTACAGGAATTCCTGTTGGTGGAGATCTGGAATATATTGATAAAAGAACTTTGTCTTTATCATTCCGGGGCCGCCACCAGATTTAGTAAAACAGGTATTTTTAGCGGTATTTTTCAAGGATATCTATTCTGCTGAAAATACCTAGCTTATCATATAGGCGGCTGACATAATTTTCTACAGAATGACCAGAAAGATTAAGTTCTTTGCTTATTTCATCATTGGAAAGGCCTTTTAATATTTCTTCAAATACACGTTTTTCCTGTTTTGTAAGAAAACTTAATATTGGTTCAATTTTAGATTGGGCCATCTGCATTTTTGCTTCAATGTAATTCTGATCAGCATAAACTGCTTCAAGGCATTTTATAAGTTCTTCTTCACTACTTGCTTTTGAAACATAACCTTTTGCTCCACAATCTAAAGCCTGCATTACAAAGCCTGCTGTATCATACATGGAATACATTACGCATTTAATGTCTGAGTACTGATCGGTAATATTTTTTACAATTCCAAATCCTGTTTCATTAGCCAGCTGAACATCGCAAATAATAATTGCAGGGTGTTCAGAGGAAGATAAAGCATCATAACATTCTTGAGATGTGGCGTAAATTCCAATAACTTTCCAGTCGGAATAGGTATCAAGCCAGCTTTTCAGTCCATTTTTTACCATTGCGTGATCATCGATGATGTAAAGTGTTTTGCTCATTCTAGAGGAACCTCCAATCTAATTACTGTCCCATCTCCGTCTTCGCTTATAATATTTATCGTGCCGTTGATAAGCTCTGCACGGGTAATCATATTTCTCATACCAAAGTGATATTTTATATAGTTAGGTGAGTAGCTTTTGGGATTAAATCCAATACCATCATCTGTAATAAACACCAGTAATTTTTCATTACCATTGGAATTATCATTTCTTAGTAAAACTGAAGCACTTTCTGCTTTAGAATGCTTTTCTACGTTTGTAAGTGCTTCCTGAATAATTCTGTAAATATAAATAAATTCTTCCTTTTTTAAATTTCCTACATCAAGATTAGGTGCTGAATTTAAAGGACAAGGAATTCCGGTTTTTCTAGTAAAATGTTCACATAAATTGGAAACTGCAGTAACTAATGCTCCTGAAGCGGTAGAAAATTCCATGGCTAAATCAGGTGGAGTTAAATCATAACAAAGATTTCTTAACGAACTTACACAGGTTGAAGAAATTTCTGCAATTTTCTTTTTATCTTCTTCAGATTCTGGAAGAACTTTTAAAACTTCTGAATGCAACTTAATAGCTCGTAAATCCTGAATGACTGTGTCATGAAGTTCACGGGAAAATTCAGTTTCTTGTTTTTCAAGGGCAATAATATAGGCTTTACTCATCTGGGAAGTATTTTCTTCATTCATTTTAGAAGTTCCTAATTCCTGGATTGTATAGCGGTATTTTTTGCCATAGAAGAGAGATAGATATAATGTCATGAACATAAGAAGTATGAAAAATAGCATCATACTTAAATAAAGATTACAGGTTGTTACTGCAAAAGATTTTTGAAATACAACAACACTGTACATGTCATGATCAATGTTTTTTACAGCTTCTATGGTCTGAAACTCATTTTTATTTGAAAAGGCTTCCTTAAAATCATAAAAGTCCTTTTGTAGTTTTAATCCTAATTCCATGTAAATAGAATTTTTTTTGGAATAGGATTTATAATTTGGAGAATTAAGGAACGAATCTATTTCTTCTCCCATCCAGCTGATTTCTTTTTCAAAATAATTCAATGTGGATGCATCTTCAATGTAATTCCAGAAAGCATTATAAAAATATCTGTAAGTAATAATAAGCGGGTCTTCAGAATAAAAAATCCCCTTATCTTGCGAAGATTCTCCAAAAAAAGAAAAAGTCACAAGTACAAAAATAAAAAGACCAGATATTTTCTTTTTAAAGTTAGACATACTTCTATTATATGTCATTAAAATTACTATCGCAATTAGGGCAAACGCATTATAAACAAAAATCGATTTTTTGGCTCCCAGTCACGGTTGCGTGATTCAAAACCGCGCAATAATGCGCTACACGCTTTTTGTGGTATAGAAACTATTGAACTGCCGCTTCGCAGCAGCCACAAAAAGAGTGTTTTTGAACCACGCCCCGCTCCTTAGCACCAACATTACGGAAAAGCATTTATAATGCGTTTGCCCTGCCTATTGACATAGTAGGTAAAGAAAATGTATTATAAAGTTACCTAGTAGGACAATAGGTTATAAGAATATAGGAGCTTTTTATGAGCAATTATAAATTTGAAACATTACAATTACACGTTGGACAGGAAACAGCAGATCCAGCAACAGATTCCAGGGCAGTACCGATTTATCAGACAACTTCTTATGTATTCCATAATAGCCAGCATGCGGCAGATCGCTTTGGTTTGGCAGATGCAGGAAACATCTATGGCCGATTAACTAATTCAACACAGAATGTTTTGGAAAAACGAGTTGCGGCTTTGGAAGGAGGCTCTGCGGCATTGGCTTTGGCTTCGGGAGCGGCAGCCATTTCTTACACAATTGAGGCTTTGGCAG
>JALEPQ010000196.1 GCA_022768685.1 Spirochaetia bacterium | reverse complement strand
GGCGACAATGTAAAATTTACTGCTAATGATGAATCTTATGATTATACTGTTAAAGCAATCAAGAAAGCTGTAATAAAATAAGTTTTCAAACAAACATATCGAATCAAGGCATGCAAACGCTAAAAGCTTTGATTTCGATGTTATTTAAATTTCTATTCAGGCTTAAACAAAAAAAGCTGTCCTTTGAAGTAAAGGGCAGCTTTTTTGTTTAACAATTTTTTTTGTAGTTTTAGTTTTTCAGGTTTATTATTTTTGATTCATCCCAGTTTTCCACGATTGTAGCACCAGAGGAAGTTCCAATACGATTAGCTCCAGCTTCAAGCATAGTAATCATCATTGCTTCTGTTCTTATTCCACCAGATGCCTTAACGCCCATATCATTTCCAACTGTTTTTCTCATCAATTTAACATGATGTTCGCTAGCACCATTTGGAAGTAATGTTCCATCTTTTGATTTTGGAGTTGCAAATCCTGTAGAAGTTTTTACAAAATCAGCCCCAGCTTTTTTTGCACAAAGACAGCAATTTTTTATGGTATCATCATCAAGAAAACATGTTTCTAAAATTACTTTTACAATAACAGATTTTCCAAGTGCTTCACCAGTTTTTTTAGCTGCCTGTACAACTGTACTAATTTCAGAAGAAATTACTGTAAAAAGGCCTTCCATTGCAGCACCCACATTCAATACCATATCAACTTCATCTGCACCATGTTTTACAGCATTTTCTGCTTCAAAAGCTTTATCTTCTGGAGTTGATGCACCTAATGGAAATCCCACTACAGTACACACTTTTGAAGGACATCCTTTTAGTTCTGCAGCAGCAAGTGCTACATAATAAGGATTTACACAAACAGAAGCAAAACCATATTTTTTTGCTTCGCCACACAATTTTACAATCTGCGCTGTACTTGCAGTTGGAGCAAGTAAAGTGTGATCAATATAAGATGCAATTTCTTTTTTAGTCATATTTTAATTATATTTAATAGTTATAATTTATTCAAATTAATATTGTAAAAAGAAAATTCTTAATGTATTATTATTCAGTATGTAATACCCGTTTATCGGGAGTGTTATAGGAGCAATATATGGCATTTAAAATTAATGACAGTTGTGTAAATTGTGGATCTTGTGAAGGAGATTGTCCTGTTGGAGCTATTTCAGAAAGCGGAGATAAAAGAGTTATCGATGCTGCTGCTTGTATCAGCTGTGGTACATGTGCTGCTGAATGTCCTGCTGGAGCAATTTCAGAAGAGTAATTTTCTTTAGAAAGACACAGTTATCAACAGGTTTCCATTTCAGGAGACCTGTTTTTTTTTAATATTCAGGAAAAAGTTTATGTCAAAATTTGGAAAATCATTTGTTTCATTTTTAAAGATTATGGGATTAATTATCCTCTGTATTGGTGCAGCATTTGCCATTGTATGGCCACTTTGGAAATTTGCCACAGCCGCATCCAGAATCTACACAATTGTGGTATTATCATTAATCGCCATTTTGATTGTTTATTTTATTGTAAGGAAGATAATTAAAAACATAAAAAAACATGCCTAGAAAAAAGCTGCTGTCATTTTTTGTTTATCTCTTTGTTTTGCTAGATGTTTACACCCAACAAAATAAACAATTCAATATATCAACATCACGTCTTATTCAAATAGAACGTCTTTCATCCTATGATGTTGTATTCAAACAATATGAGAACATAGTAGCCCAGAATTATGAACTTATTTCCAAAAACGAAGAACCAGAAGTTTATTTTTTTGTATATAAAAATACGGAAAACTTTAGCCTTCTTTCCCTAGCGGCAAGATGCAACATTAATTATGAAACAATTGCAACCTTGAACAGTATTGAAAATTCAAAAGCGGATATCAAAAATAAAAGAATCATCCTGCCTGTTATTTGCGGACTTTTTATTCCTGTAAATAAGGGGAAAAACTCAATTCAGATTGTTTTACAGGAAAAATACGCCAATCAATCCTTAACAAATCCACCTTCATATTATAAAATAGATGGCGAAGATTTTTATTTTCTACAGGGATTGAAATTTTCACCTGAAGAACGGTTATATTTTTTAGATTCTGATTTAGGATTGCCTTTGAAATCTGATACTTTCTGGATTTCTTCACAATTCGGACAAAGACAAAATCCTTTTTCAAAAGAAATAAAAAATCATAACGGAATAGATTTTGCATGTTCAGAAGGTACACCTGTTTTTTCTGTAAAAGAAGGTATCATCTCTACTGTTGTAAAAAATGATAAAATCTTTGGAAATTATATTATAGTTTCCCATGATGAAGGAAAGTTAACCAGTGTTTATGCACATCTTTCCAGAATTGAAACTGAACAAAATAAAAAAGTAAAAAAAGGTGAAGTTATAGGCTTTTCTGGACAGACTGGAATGGTAACAGGTCCACATCTGCATTTTGAATTAAGACAAAATGGAAAGCCGGAGGATCCTCGCCTTAAATTAAATTTAAAATGAAAAATTTAAAATATAGACTTACATTTTTAATTACTTCTCTTTTTTTATTTAATTCTCTAAATGCAGAAACTTTTAGAGTTGGCAAAACCCACATGGCATTTTTAGATCCAGATAATAATTCAGAACAGACTATAAAACTAGGTATAAATGAATCTGTTGCCATAAAACTACCAGAGGACAAAACTTTTCTAGAAGGAATTGTAATTTCCATGAAAATTCCAGAAGCAGTTGCTTCCTGGACTGATTGTGTTGCCTGCTCAGTTTATGACAACATAAAGCCAGCTCCATCAGCATCACAAATAGATTATTCAGCCTCACGAAAGTATGTTTCTACCCTTCCAGGAATGCTTTCATGGATTCTTCAGATTCCATTGCAGAAAAATAATTCTATAAAAACAAACAGATACACTGCAAAAATGGATACTATCCCTGATACAAAAGATAATGTCCTTTTACTACGTATGCAGCCAGTGATGAAAGGAATTCCTGAAGAAACCCTTGCAGCCCAGATTACACTTTCAATCAAGCCTATCCTTTCTGATAAGGGGCAGCTTTTATTAAAACTTGAAAGTGAAGATCAGACAGAAAATTGTACAGTATTCATTGATGATAAAGCAGTAAACTATTCACCTGCAGAAAATAAATATTTTCTTTCGGATGGAATTCACAATATTTCAGTTGTAGCAGATTCATTCAGAAATGAAGTTAGAACAGTAATGATTAATCAGGCTAAAACTACGGAACTCATAATAACACTTAACAGCACAGAACCTGCTCTTTTAATAAATGCTCCTGAAGATGCAACTGTTTATCTTGACGAAACACCATGTACCACAATCGGCAGGGAATTTGAAATTTCTGAAGGAGAACATAAAATCAAATTCAATCTGGGCAGTTATGAAATTGTAAGAACAATTACGGCAGTAAAAGGAAAAACTTATACAGCAAATTTTACTTTAGACCTTCAGATTACAGAAGATTAATTTTTTTTATAAAAAATTTAAAAAACACTAAAGATTTAGGCAGCAGGAGACGATTATATAAATACCAGGGACATTTTCCCCTCCCACCCATGTCCCTGGTTGCCTGATGGGCATGGCGCGGACACGATCCGCGCCTTTCTTTTTTTAACCTGATCAATATTCAAGTCATGTTGCAGGGCAAACGCATTATAAATGCTTTTCCGTAATGTTGGTGCGAAGGAGCGGGGCGTGGTTCAAAAACACTCTTTTTGTGGCTGCTGCGAAGCGGCAGTTTAATAGTTTCTATACCACAAAAAGCGTGTAGCGCATTATTGCGCGGTTTTGAA
>JALEPQ010000100.1 GCA_022768685.1 Spirochaetia bacterium | reverse complement strand
ATTCTTGATGAAAAATAAGGAAATGAAAGACAAATAATCTGCTCTTTAAAAGAGCAAAAGCCAGATTTATGAGATTTTTTCTCAAAAATCTGGCTTTTTTATTTCAGGCTTTAAAAATTTGAGATCTTTTTCAGTGGCCTCAAATCTGAACCTGGAAACTTTATTTTGAAATGCCGTTGCAATACTCAGTCAAAATATCTTTTGAAAATCCCCGTAAAAAAGAAGGACCTTTTCCGTTTACAAGATGATTCATTCCTGGATATCCTGCTATCATTACACCAACCACATGTTCAAGTTTTACACCAGGAGAATCTGGCAGTTCAATGGCATTTTCCAGAGTTACAGGAGCCGCTCGGTTTAGAAGATATACTCCAATTCCAGTTCCATAAAAATCCGTAACATTATCTGCCACAGTAATGGAAGAATATCCTTTTACACTTTCATTATGACTCATCCAGACTTCCTGGGATGGAACATCGTAAGGAATTTCACACTGGTACATAAAAATTTTTCCGCCATTTCCATTCCAGATTGTTTCATGCTTATTAAAATGTTCAACCATAAGTGCGTACATGGTAACATTATCACCATTAACAATAATTCCATTTTCTGCTTCATTTAAAGTCCAGCCAACCTGATCTCCATGATCAGCTCTCCAAATCCAGAAATTATCGCCTGTAACATTTGCCGAATTTATTGTAATGCAGTTTTTAGTTTTAGCTGGTTCTGTAGTTTTTGTTCCCCCAATTCTGAAAAAAATATCCGAAAATACAACAGGATTTTCATTATGTTTCTTATCTGTTTTTTCTCTTCCCACTAGAAGAAGATTTTCTGGAACAGGAATTTTTGTTTTTCCACCGCATTGTGGTGCATCAAATAGAATTCCTGAAACAATTATGCCATCTTCATCTTCAATAATCATGGCTTCTGTGCCTTTTACCGGTATTAAAGTTGCAAAACCTGATCCAAGGATTACTGTATTTTTGTTTGAAACAATAACAGGTTCTGTAAGTTCATAAATTCCTGGAGTAAAAAATATATGCTTTCCTGCAGAAAGTTTTGAATTTATTTTAGAAGCATTATCTCCAGGTTTTGCAACATAAAAATCATCAATAGAAATAAAAGTGCCTTCCAGAGAATCTTTTCCTGTTTTCCAGTCTACACCTGCAGAATTTCTTTTTACCGGAGGAACAAAAACTCCAAATCCGTTTTCATCATCAAAAACAAGAAAAGGTTTTTCTCTGATTACTTCAGTGCTTTCTATAACAGTATAAGGTTTTTCAGGCCACATACCTTGTAAAGGTTGTGTCATTAAATCACCGCATAATACCATATTCCAGCTGGAATTATTCCAATATTTATATTCATTATTTCTTGAAAACCATTGCTGCTGGGTCCCGGAATCTGAAGCTTCATCAAAAATACAATCAGCAGTAAAACCTCCGCTGCACCAGCCACCTTCATCATGGAAAGAAATTGTTCCGTTTACTTTTGAACGTCTGAAAAAAGTTGCCTGAGAAACAGCCCATACTGTATCAGAATCAACTTCAATATTTTCTACACCTCTCCAGAAATTGCAGCAGGCATTATGATTATCAGGATTATTTCCAAGCCAGCGGGCAAGACTATCTAAATGTTTGATTTTAGTTTCGGAAGGTAAATAACCTAAGCCAGAAATCTGAGTATAAAATCCTACATGAGGAAATATTTTTGAATGATAAGTTCCAGGTAAAAAATAAACAGCGTACCGTTCTTTTCCAAACTGATTAGCTTCCTGTTTTGCATAAATTGAATCTAAAATTTTCTGAACTTCTTTAGGATTATCTTCTGAAGAAAAAATAAAAACGTTTTCTCCAAAAATATCTGAATGAAAATCACGAACCATTTTTGTACTCCTGCAACTAATAAAACTGGCACAAATTAGTAAAAAATAAATAAAAAAACTACAAGACAAACTTTTTTTCATAAAATTATTATGAATTCAGCAGTAAAAAATTAAAAGGCAGAATTTTATAAATTTGTGTGATTTTTACAGTATAAAATCACTAGGGGTAAACAAAGATGATTCAAAATTAAAGTGCAGGCAGGGCTAAAAAAAACGGAAAGAGGAAAAATCCTCTTTCCCTTTATATGTTTTTTTTATGCATCCAAAGAATCTAATTTTCTGTTTAACTCAATAATTCTTGTATGCAGATAATGATCTACAGTATTTTTTTCAAGAATGCCTAAAGGAATATCTCCTTCTTCTACAATTGGAATAGAATCAATGTCATATTCTTCAAAAAGTTTATATGCATCAGGTAAAGTTGTTGAAGGTTTACATGTTATTACAGGTTTATCCATAACATCCATTGCAAGCATACTTTCTGCAAAATCACCAATCTGCATTACTTCTTTTAAGTGTTCTAAAGAAATAATTCCAGCCAGTTTTCCGTTTTCAGAATTTTTTACAACATAGTTTAAATTCTGGTTTTTAGAAAATGAGTTCAGAATTTTAAACAGCATATCAGTTTCGCAAACAATAGCTGGACTTTCAGAATTACAGATATGCTCATTTCCCCAAGTGACGTCTGTAACTCGGGCATTTTTCTTAATATCATCTACAGTAACATTTAATCCAACTTCACCAGCTTTTGTAACTCCTATTTTTACAAAGATTGGTCCTATAAGCTGAACTATAAATGTTGTAGCAGTTATTATTAAAAGAATCTGAGGTCCGATTGAATCTGCAAAATCAGTTCCAGCAGCAATAGAAAGTCCGATTGCAACTCCGGCCTGACTTAAAAGACAGAAAGGAATATTATTTTGAACAGTTTTTGGAGCTTTTGTAATCCACGCACCGAACATTGAACCTATTGTTTTTCCAAAAGTTCTGCCTAATACGTAAATAATTGCAATCAGTCCTAAAAATGGAGTTATAATCCAGATATTTAATTTTGCTCCTACAAGTACAAAGAAAAGCACATAAATTGGAGGTGTGAATTTTTGAACAAGACTGAAAACGGCTCTTGTTTTTACAGGAGCAAAGTTTACCATAAAGAAACCTAATGCCATTGCAGCAAGAATGTTATCAAAATCGAATATCTGGCAGATTCCTGTACAAATAAACAAAGTTCCCAGACTGAAGGAAAGAATACGTCCGTCTTCATTTGTAAGATGTTTCAAAATAAGATTCAGTATAAATCCAAATCCGCAGCCAATTGCAATTGAACCAAAAATATCACGGAGAATAAATAAAACCTGAATTCCAAAAGGTCGTGCATTTCCTCCTATAAGAGGAGTTACTATAGTTGAAGCAATTGTGTATAAAATCAAAGCAAAAGCATCATCCATTGCAACAATTCCATAAACTGTTGTTGTTAAAGGTCCTTTAGTTCTGTATTCAACTAAAACATCTGTTGTGGCGGCAGGAGCTGTGGCAGAACAGATTGCTCCAAGAATTAATGCCATTGAAATTGCATGGGTAGAATCTTTTGTAAAGGCATAAACAACAAGTCCTACTATTAAACCTACAATAATAGCTGGTGTTATGGCTTCAAAAATCAAAATACTTATAAATTGTTTTCCATATTTTTTTATGTTTCCCATTTTTAGTTCACCACCAACTAGAAAACCAATAAAAGCAAGTGCAACTGTACTAATTGGATCCAAAGCTGCTATAACTTGAGGTTCAAGTACATGGAACCCAGAAGAGCCGATTAAAATACCAATTACAATGTATCCAACAACCTGAGGAATTTTTAGTTTCTGAAAAAGCCAGCCGCCAAATGCACCTAAAAATAAAATGATTCCAAGTAACAATACAAACTGTGTTGCTTGAATTCCTGTAAAATGAAAAACTCCTGGTAAAAGAGTTGCCAGTGGATTATGCATTTTTATCCTCGCATAAATTTTAATAAATTAATTCTTCAATTATTTTTGTAAAAGCTTCGTCTGGATTCTGGTTGTAAAGCCATTCATACATTACTGTTGCAGAAACTAACTTTCGGCCGTATTCACGGGTTTCAGCAAATGGGACTGTTTCCAGAAAGATATCGCCTGGCATATTTTTTTTGCTTCCAAATCCAATTATTGAACTTTGAAGCCAGCGTCGTACATTTTTAAGGCCTGCATTATAAGCAAAAAAAGCTTGTAAATAAGTTTTTTCTGTTCGCTGATAAAGATTGTTCAGGTAATAAGTCCCAAATTCTATGTTTGTTTCCGGATCTGTAAGCTGGTAGTCAGAAATTTTTAGTCGTCTGGCTACATCATTTGCTGTTGGTTCCATAAGTTGGGTAAGTCCAATTGCACCTGCAGAACTTATGATACTTGAATCAAAGAAACTTTCACTACGAATAAGAGCAAAAATTACAGAATCATTTATAGCATATTTTTCGCTGTATGTATCTACATAATCCGAATAGTTTTTTGGGTAAAGAAATTTTAGTTCCTCAACAGAAAAATTTCGTTCTCCATAGTAAGCTGCCCTGGAAGCTATTCTAAGTGCCTGAGGATAGTATTGAGGATGATTATTTTCAGCACATTTGTTTAAAAAATTTGCAAGGAATAAAGATGTATCTACTGAAATTCCCTTTTTATATAAATCAATATAAGTTTCATAAATTCGTTCCGGAAACCCAAAATAAGCATAACCTTTTAGAAGATGTTCAATACTTTCATCTGGTATGAAATCATAAGAATAGGAATTCTGGCTTCTGCAAAGTAAATCTGAAATTTCTGATGGAGATTTTTTTAAATGATATGCAGACATTATTTTATAATAGGACGGAACTGAATATTTACAGGCTTTTTCAAAGGAATTTTTTATAATTTCGTCTTTTTTTGAATTATCTCCGTAAGTGGCATAACCTGTTTGAAGAAGTCTTGCATAAATATAGGCAAATTTCGCTGTTATTTCATCAGATGCATAACCATCAAGTTGTGTATAAATATCAAAAAAAGTATTCCATTTTCCAGAAGCCAGCAGTGAAGAAATCAACTTGTCAAAAAAATCATCAAAATAAGATGAATCAGACCATTCTTTTGAATATTTTGAAATTGAATCTACTATAGAGTCCAGTGAAAAATTTAATGAACTATCAAGCAAATACCAGATGGCATTATCTTTTTGGTCTGGATTTTCTGCGGTTTTTAATGCTTCCAGAAAACAGTTTTTTGCAGATGTGTAATAAGTATTTGCCTTGTCATAAAATCTACCTGCATAAAACCAGAAATAAAATTCCATTTCAGAATCTTTAAACTGATTTGCAAAAGATTTGAAGCTGACTGCATTTTTTGCGTAATGACTGTCTCCATACAGATATGCCTTACCAATATCTGAAGCAAGTTGTCCGCATAAAGGTAATTTATTTTCCGAAAAATAATCTAACAGGCGGTAAGCATTTTCATAGCAGTAAGTATAATCTCGTTTAAAAATCTTTATTCTGTAGTTGATTGCAAAATCCTGAGGTGTATATTCTGCATCTTCAGATTCAAAATCAATGGGTTCTATATAATCACGATAAAATTTGTAATGAAAATCAGAAATTTTTCTGGTTGTAAACCAGCTGTATAAAGACTGACTGTAGGATGCTGCATTAATTTTTTTTAAGGCCTGCATTCTTAATTTTATAGTTTCATTATATTCCGATGAATAATCTATATGGCTGGTGGCATCAAGAAGTTTTTGAGTTTCATCTGCCATGGAAAGTTGTCTGGCACAAATTAAAAGACTGTCAGAATCTTTATAATTTTCTGAAAGAAAGATAACAGCCTGATTTTTTTCCTGTACAGAGCCTATTTTAGTCAGTTCTTCTGCACTTTTTTTTGCACAGTAATAAGATCCTTTTTTTATGCACTTATTGAAATTTATTTTTGCTTCATTAGTGCGGCCTTCCTGAAGCATTTTTAGGCCAATAAAATAATAAGAATCATTACCAAGTTCTTTCTGGGCATCAGAACTTAATCTGCAGCCCAACAAAGATGTGAGGAATATTGCTGCCAGAAAAAATTTAAACTTTTGCAAAACAATGATGCCCTTAGAAAATTACTCAGCAGGAATAATAATGTAAGTTCCTGAAATAATATAATCAGGATCTTTTATTCCATTGTAACGGGCAATATATTTATATTTCCATGGATTTTTATAATAGGTGTTGGAAATATCCCAAAGAGTGTCACCCCATTTGATTTTATATGAAGTAGTTTTTGGAGTTTCCTTTACAACTGGTGCAGGAGGCTGAACAGGAACTACTTCTTCAGCTTTTTCAATTACAATAATTTCTTCTTCTCTGGCTGCTGGAATTTCTTCTGCAACAGGTAATTCTTCTACTGGCGCAGATTCAGATTGAACTTCTTCTATTACTGGTTGAATTTCCTGTACGTTCTTTTTATTTTTTGTCTTTCCTGGAATTAAAAACAGTAAAAGAAGTGTTGCAGCTACACAAATTATTGCACAGATAATGCAGATTATTACCGGAATTTTTACTTTTTTTGAAGTTTCTTCATCAGAAGACTCCCCAAAGGCTGTTTCTTTATCATAAAGGCCTGTAAAACTGATTGGTCCGGCTGCGGCAGGAGATTCATCAAATGAATTTGAATTAAATAGTTCATCATCAAGAGAAGATTCTGTGTTTTCTGTTTCTGGCAAGTCAAAATTTAAATCTGGTAATGTAGAATCTTCCTCAGTAGTGTTTGACTCACTGGAATCTGCTAAAAGATCATCATCAAGAATAGAATCAAGAGAAGTTGAGTCAGAGTCAGGAGCAGGCAGATCAAAATCCATGTCAGGAAGATCAGAATCTGCGTCAGCGGAAAGAGTGTCGTCTGAAACAGGTGTTTCCTCTTCAGGTAAGTTAAAATCTGCAAGCGGATCAGAATCAGCAGAAATAGTTACATCCGAAGTTGAAGTATTTTCTTCTGGCAGATCAAAATCCATATCAGGAAGAACAGAATCTGCGTCAGCGGAAAGTGTATCCTCTGAAACTGGTGTTTCTTCTTCAGGTAAGCTGAAATCTGCTAAAGAATCTGAATCTTCTGTAATTGTATTTTCCTCTTCAGAAGTTTCTGCTGCATTGTTGTTTATTGCTTCGGCAATTCCAGCACCTTCTGCAAGTCCTAATGCCGCTCTCAAAAGGCCTCCTCCAGCAGGTTTTGCATTATCAGAATTGTCAGTTGATTCTTCTGTAGATTCAGTTTCATCAAGTATATTATCAGGGTTAGGTTCATCAACGGCAGTTTCTTCCATTACAGGTTCATCCTCTTCTTTTACGTTAATTTCAATGTCATCACTATTAAAATCTTCTGAAGAAAGCTCTGTAGCATCTGCAAAAGCAGGTTCGTCAGTGGAATTAAATTCTTCAGGAGTAAGGGTGTCATCATCAGAATCAGAGTTTTCTGAAAGTGCAGCACCGTCAATAGTATCAGAAATATTATATTCGTCTGGATGGAGTCGTTCTTCAAGTGTACGTGAAACTAAAGTTATATTTGCATCGCTTTCAAGTCCTGTCTCAGGATCTACCATCTTTGCGGAAAGCTTATTATTTTCATCAATGGCAACTGTAAATGAAAGACTTGGTTCTCCAATTGGATGTTCAACAAGGTTATCAATCTGAAGGGAATCAACATATTCTGCATCATCCATAGTGCAGTTTTCTGATCTGTATAAATCGACCATTACTTTTGTCTGATTGTTATGAGCAGTAGTCAAATCTAAAGATTTTGTAACAGGTTTTCCTTCTTCCAAAACAGGATAAAATGAACCATCTGCAAGTTTAATACCAATAGTCTTCATAGTTTTCTCCAATCCCAACCATTATATAATAATACTCTTTTATTATCGGAAATTAAAGGTGCATACTTGATTAATTGTTCTTTAATTTTGTAAACCGCAAGTTGTTTCAACAACTGAGGATTTACAAAACGTTCGCCGTAGCGAACACGTAAATAAATAGAGTTTTTCAAAAAACTTTAAATTAAATCAAATGACGGCATTTCGGCATTTGATTTAAACGTTCTTTTAATTTTGTAAACCGCAAGTTGTTTCAACAATCCAGGAGTTATGAAATTCTTTGAAGAATGAGAACATATAAAGCAGGGCTTCTGCATTATAAACGCTTTTTCGTAATATTTGCGCGGTTTTGAATCACGCAACCGTGACTGGGAGCCAAAAATTCAGGATTTTTGTTTATAATGCGGAAGCCCTGACATATAAAATAATTCTGTTTTTATTTTTTTTAATATTATATAATTTTATCTTATGGCAGAAAAAAAAATTAATGATGATTTGAATACTCAGATTATAGCAAATAATCGTAGTAAAGAAATTTTTAGAAGAATACTTTTTAGTCGTGTAATTTTATCTTTCATACTTCTGGTAGCGCAGGTTGTGCTGTTAATGTTCTTTATTTTCAGATTTGA
>JALEPQ010000194.1 GCA_022768685.1 Spirochaetia bacterium | reverse complement strand
CACAATTGAAGACAACAACGGAACAAATGGATGTCGCGTATTCAACATTCCAAAAAATACAAACGGTGCACGTATCTTCTATTCATACGGTTCAAAAATGAACATTCACGGACCAGAAAACGGAGTTGGCGTTGTATTCCCATCAATTGCTAATCCTGGCGATCCAGATTACAACAAATACTACGACTGGCTTGAATACACAATCCGTGATGATGGTGTAACTTGGGTTAACACAACACAGGTTGACCAGTTCGGATTCCCTGCACTTATCACAGCATATTCTTCAAATGGTTCAGTTCGTTCAAACGGTGATGGTTTATTTACACAGACTGGTGTAACAGCTTCTCGTGATGAAGTTTACACAGCTTACAAGCAGTACATGGCTTCTAAAGGTGTTTCAGCAGACTTCGACTGCCTTGCAGAACAGTACCGCATTGTATGTCCTGGAAAATCAAGCAAGTTCGACAAGCATTACCTTGACAGCTACATTGATGAAATATGGAACTACTGGGCATCACATTCTACAGAAGTAAAACATGCACAGGGAAAGTTCATTCTTTCTGGTGACGGAAACAACTTGAAGTTCTACTGTACAGAATCTTACAACCCAGCAATGTGCCGTGCAGGTGAAACATACTACGTATACGGAAAACCTTCTACAGAACATGCTTTCGAAGGTGCAGGATGTCTTGCAACAGATACTAAGGGTAACGGTATGGAACCAGCTCTTCAGGCCTGGGTTTGTGCAGCAATCAACCGCGGTGTAGCAACAAGAAGCGATGCTCCAGCATGGAGTTACACTTCAGCTCCTGCTCCAACAAACTACAAAGATTCATACTATCAGGGTGGAAAGTGTAACTACTACTCAGGATTCTGGCACAGCATCAGCACAAACAACGGCTTAGCTTACGGTTTCTGCTACGATGATGTACACGAACAGTCTTCAACAACAGTTGTAATAGACTGTCAGAAAATCTGGGTTAGACTTGGATTTTAATTAAAAAGTAACTAATAATATGTCGAGTCAAGGTACGCGTACGCTTAAAGCCTTGACTTCGCCGTTTTTAGGGTTTGTAATAAATCCTAAATATAAAAGCCATAGTATAAAGATTTACCTTTTACTATGGCTTTTTTTATAAAATTAATTTAAAAAATATTTATTTTTCAACAATTCAAGCTGAAAGTTATTTTTCAGCGTTCCCCAGTTGGATTCAATGATGCTTCTGTGCTTGACAGGCTATTTAATAACTGCTGCAATTCCAAAGCATTCTTAAACCCAGTTCCTTTAGGATGATTATTGAAATATAATTGCACAAGTTTACCTTCATTACAGGCCATTCCAATCACAGGAACAAATTTTTTTAATTCTTCCAAAGAATATTCATAATCGTAGCGATGATTTTCTTGTCCATAGGAATTTTTTACATACCAGCCATTTTGATTTCGCCCGTGCATTCGAATATATGCCTGCTTTCCAATAAACGGAGTTTTTTGACTTACTTCTAAAAAATTTACATAAGTAGCAGCACATTGCGGAACATCACAAAATACAAGTCCTGCATTTCGTTGCGCTAAACCTTCAAAAACTGACTCCCTAATCCAATCTTTATGACGAAACTCCACAACACAAGGAAGAGGTTCTAAGACTTTTAATAATTGCGCAAAGTAACGTCGATTTTCTACTGTGTAGTAAAATTTTTCCGGAAATTGAATCAAAACAGTACTTAAGGCATTTTTTTCCAAAAGAGGTTCCAATGCCGATTTGAACAAAATAGCCTGATCCTGCCAATTGCGTTCTATTTCGTGAGTAAGAAGCCGATTCATTTTTATACTGAATTTTAATCTTCCCTCTGATTTTTGATAAAATGAAACCATTCGTTCAGCTGTAGGCATTCCGTAAAAAGTTGAATTCAATTCCAGAGCATTAAATTTTGTGGCGTAAAATCCCAAAAAATCCTTACGGGGTAACTTATCTGGATAAAAAATACCTTTCAATTCAGGATGATCATAACCACTTGTTCCAATTAACACATTCATTTTTATAAATATATGATAAAATATTTGTGAGGTAAACTATGTCTAAAATCCTAAAAATCTTAAAAAAAACATGAAGACGAAAAATATGGAGATTTTACTGCAAAACTTATTCCAACACTTCCCAAGCCTGGTTTTTTGCAGATGCTTTAGTAAAACAGTGGGATTCCGCAGTAATTTTTTTACAACAAAACAAACTGTCACCTTGGAGGCACAATAAAGCATCAATTATCTTTTTTCGTGATTATATTTTTTAATTTTTCAACTTGCATATTTACATTCCAAAATCAAACTCGCCTTGAATAGAATCTTGGGCTGCTTCTACTCCTGCAATGTTATTTCCATTTCCGCCGGTTAATTTTTCTTCTGGAAACTGACGCATGTATTCAAAACACCGATTATCTGTCATTAGATTATTTTGGCGACAAAAATCAGAAAATATTTTCCAAAGCCGCCAATGCTCAGGACTGTTTATCTGATATGCATAACCAAAAGTTTTTTGATACCGCTCTTTCATACCAGGAAAATCACGGTCAAAACATTTGTACAAATATTCACGGTCCCCTTCACGCAAAGTTACTCCAAAACCAAATTTTATAATTCCCTTTACTCCAGCATCTTTACAATATCCAAGAATTCCCCGAAGATTTTCTTCAGTATCATTTATAAACGGCAGATCAGGAGTCATCCAAACGATTGCAGGAATTCCCCTGTCCTGCATTTCCTTTAGCACTTCAAAACGCCGATGAGTGGTACAGACATTAGGCTCGATTTTTTGGCACAAAGCTTCGTTGTAAGTAGTAAGAGTCATTTGCACAACACATTTCGTTTTTTTATTAATACTTTCCAAAAGATCAATATCCCGCAGAATCAAATCAGATTTTGTTTGAATTGCAAGGCCAAAACCGTAGTGGTCAATCAGTTCCAGACAGCGGCGAGTAAGACCGAGTTCTTTTTCGCAATGCATGTAAGGGTCACACATAGCACCAGTTCCAATCATACATTTATTTCGTTTACGGCGAAGGCGATCTTCCAGAAGTTCAGGAGCATTTTGCTTAACTTCAATATCTTCAAACGGAACAGGATTGTGATAGCACACACTGCGGCTGTCACAATAAATACAACCGTGAGTGCATCCCCTGTAAAGATTCATTCCGTTTTGAGCAGATAAAATTGATTTAGCGTTTACAAAATGCATAAATTATTATTTCCTGAAGTAATTTCTTTCAACATTGTCTTTGCACGGGCTAGACTTTGTTTAAAAGAAATTGTAACGCAACTGGAAGAATTCGTAAATCTGCAGGAAGATATATTCTGTTGTGAAAATGACTGCTTTTTTTATTTATAAATACATTTAATTTCTGTATATTACATTATTTTGATAAAAACTGAAATTAAACACCTTTTCTGAAAATCTTCTGACTTTTTTTATATGAAAATTCCATTTAAAAATATAATTAAGAAAAATTAAGTGGAGTGTCGTACATGAAAAAAACAGTAAAAGTATTCGCGGCTGCAAGCATTGCAGTTTTACTAGGGGCTTTATTGGCAAGTTGTTCTACTGAAGCTGAAATACCAGTTGATACACCAGTTGATACACCTGTTGATGCACCAGCTGATACACCAATTTACAACTCAGGTCTTACAGGAAAATTAGCAGTAACAGAAAGTGAAGCTGCAGCTGCTTATTCAAGTCTTCAGGCTCCAAAAGACAATGGTTATGTATCATTCACATTCGAAAACGTTACAAACGGTAAGTTTAAAAACAACGAAATCTTCATTGTAGTTCTTTACCAGAGAAACGACGGTATTTACTACTGGGGTCTTCCAGATGGTTCAAACAGACGCGTAGCTGCAAACGAATCTTGTGACAACTACTCATACACAATCGAAGACAATAACGGAACAAACGGCCGCCGCGTATTCAACATTCCAAAAAAAACAAACGGTGCACGTATCTTCTATTCATACGGTTCAAAAATGAACATTCACGGACCAGAAAACGGAGTTGGAGTTGTATTCCCTTCAATTGCTAATCCAAATGATCCAGATTACAACAAATACTACGACTGGCTTGAATACACAATCCGTGATGATGGTGTAACATGGATTAACACAACACAGGTTGACCAGTTTGGTTTCCCAGCTCTTATTACAGGTTACTCTTCTAACGGTTCAGTTCGTTCAAACGGTGATGGTTTATTTACACAGACTGGTGTTACAGCATCACGTGATGAAGTTTATGCAGCATACAAAAATTACATGGCAGCTAAGGGAGTTTCAGCAGACTTCGACTGCCTTGCAGAACAGTACCGCATTGTATGTCCTGGAAAATCAAGCAATTTCGACAAGCATTACCTTGACAGCTACATTGATGAAATATGGAACTACTGGGCATCATATTCTACAACAGTAAAACATGCACAGGGTGAATTCACACTTACAAGTGATGGAACAAACCTTCAGTTCAAGTGTACAAAATCTAACAACCCAAAAATGTGCACTGTAGGTGAAACATATTATGTAAAAGGAAAACCAACAACAGAACAAGCCTTCGAAGGTTCTGGATGTCTTGCAACAGATACAAAGGGTAACGGTATGGAACCAGCTCTTCAGGCTTGGGTATGTGCAGCAATCAACCGTGGTGTAGCAACAAGAAGCGATGCTCCAGCATGGAGTTACACTCCAGCTCCTGCTCCAACAAACTACAAAGATTCATACTATCAGGGT
>JALEPQ010000147.1 GCA_022768685.1 Spirochaetia bacterium | reverse complement strand
TGGGCACATGTCCTTTCTGAAGCACTTCCATACTTCAAACAGTGGTGTGGAAAAGTTGTAGTTGTTAAATACGGCGGAAACGCAATGCTCAACGAAGAACTTAAAGCTGCCGTAATGGAAGATATAGTTCTCTTAAATACAATTGGTATAAAAGTTGTTCTAGTTCACGGTGGTGGACCGGAAATCAACAAAATGCTTGAAAAAGTTGGAAAAGAAAGCAAATTTGTAGACGGACTGCGTTACACAGATGCAGAAACAATGGAAATTGTTCAGATGGTTTTAACTGGAAAGTTAAACAAGGATATTGTTGGTATTCTTCTGCAAAAAGGTGGCCATGCGGTTGGACTTTCCGGAGTAGATTCAGGCCTTTTACGTGCTAAAAAAACTGAAAAAGATTTAGGTTATGTGGGAGATGTAACAGAAGTAAATCCAGAAATTCTTCTTTCCCTCTTAGACAAAGGTTTCATTCCAGTAGTTTCTACAGTTGCTCTTGGTGAACAGGGTGATAATGCCAGCTACAACATCAATGCCGATACAGCAGCTGCAAAAATTGCTACAGCACTTCATGCAGAAAAGTTTGTTCAGCTTACAAATGTTCCAGGTGTTTTACGGGATGTCAATGATCCTTCAACACTAATAAAAAGAATTGCAAAAGAAGCTGTACCTTCCATGAAAGCAACAGGAGTTATTTCCGGCGGAATGATTCCAAAAATTGACTGCTGTCTTGAAGCTGTTAATGGCGGAGTTCCTAGAGCCCACATTATTGATGGCCGTGTTCCTCACAGTTTATTAATAGAAATGTTCAGCGACCGCGGTATAGGTACAATGATATATAGTGAATAATTTCTGGGCAAAGCCCAGTCCCCCTGTTGTGGGGAAAGGACAAACCATTCGGCGCAGTCATAGTTTTTCCTTTCCCCACACCCCTTACCTTTTCGCGCCTGCGCTTAGGTGCACAGCACCTAAGAACCTGTAGAAAAAACAAGAAGCAAAACAATATTCGCCTCAGAATGTTTTTGACATTTACTACCTTCCTTACCGTGTTTTTTGATAGAATTCATTTTCCACACACACTGTCATTGCGAGCGAAGCGTGGCAATCTATATGAGGAAAAATTGATTTTTTGTTAGTTTAAACTAACTTTTTTTCTAAAACCATTGACTAAAATAATTTGTTAGTCTAAACTAACATCATCAGGCAGGAACCCCTTCTACTAATACTGGCTCTTATAAAAAATATATACTAAGTCCTCCGTGTTCTTCTCTTTGTCACGGAGGACTTTTTTTTAGAGGGCTGTCCCCATTGTTCTGCTGAGAATTTTATATTAATTAAATCTTTTAATAAATGAGGAGTTTTTATACCTTGACCCTTATGCGTACTTTTTATAATCTGTAGTAAACAATTAATTACAAAGGAGTTTATTTTTATGAGAACTTTAAAGAAAATTGGTTTAGTTTTGGCTGCAGTATTAGGTTTAAGCATGCTTGCAGGTTGTTCATTATTTGGCTCTGTAAAGTTATCAGGAACAAAATGGACAAATTCACAAGGTTTAATTTATGAATTTGGAACAGATTCAAAATTAACAATTACAGTTCCTGCAACATCAACTACTGTAGGGGGATTTACAGTTAGTACACCTTCAAGTTCAACTGAATACACATATTCTGTAAATGGTGATGAGCTTACAATTACAGAAAAATCTTCTAACGGTTCTTCATCACAAATTTACCAAGTTGTTGCTGGTAAGAAAAATGATGAAGGTCTAAAAGTAATTTACCTCCAGCAGGACGGAAGTACAATAATTACTTTAACACAGTACAAAGAATCTAAATAATTAGATTAATACTTTTTTTTATAAAGCACCTTCACATTGAGGGTGCTTTTTTATTGCTAAAAAATCTGCTATAGTATTTTCGTAAACTAAAGGAAAGTCTGGTGAAAATCCGGCGCTAAATGCGTAACCGTTACAGTCGGAACACTTTACTTTACGCGGAAAAAATCTTCTTTTTTCCTGCTTGTCTGTACAGACGGCAAACTAATTAAATTTAGAAACTGCGCAATTTCGGTTTCTGGAGAAAAATCAATGTTTACAAAAAAATCTTCTCTTAAAAAACTACTTTCAGTAGCTTTACTTTCAGTATCGTTATGGGCTTTTACAGGTTGTTTATTTATTAACACAACTGATAAAAATGACACAGATTCAACACAACAAACTGGCAGTTCTACAGAGACTTTGTCAATTAATGGATCTTGGGCTTCATCATTTGACGAATTATACATAATTGATACTGCAGCAAAAACATTTGATGCTGGTACTTATTCATATGCAGGAAATGAAATGGTAATTGATTTCACTGATAAAACTTCAGGTTATATTTATATTAAATATACAAGAGCTTATGAAGAAACTGAAGATGACAAGTCTTCCGATTCGTCATGGACAAAATCTAGCTATACTAGTTCATACTATCGTTACTCTACAACTGCACCAGATGTTGGTAAATGGTATGCAATTGCATTCAAAGATTTAACAGCTACATCAGTTTCACTCTCAGGAGCTTATGGTTCAGTTTCTTCAACAGTAACTTTAACAGAGGCAAAATCAACATTTACTATTGAGAATAAGTACTTCGGATTTTATTCAGACTGTATTAAACAAACTAACTAAACTTTCATTCTAAAGTTGATTCGAGGATTCTCAAAGATGATTTGGGAATCTTTTTTTTATTTTTTTCTAAGGGGACAGACCTCTTGAAATTATGCCCGCCGGAGAATTGAGCTGGCTGCGAAGCAGAGTGCGTCAGCACCGGCCGTAGGTAAGCAGCGAAATGCGACTTGGAGAAATACACTTGCGCCAGAAAAAAATCC
>JALEPQ010000132.1 GCA_022768685.1 Spirochaetia bacterium | reverse complement strand
CCAGAAAACTCTTGATCAGGGTATGGCTGGTGATAACGTTGGTATCTTGCTCCGTGGTGTTGAAAAGAAAGATGTTGTTCGTGGTCAGGTTTTGGCAAAGCCAAATTCAATTACTCCACACACAAAATTCGAAGCTCAGATCTACGTTCTTTCAAAAGAAGAAGGCGGACGTCACTCTCCATTCTTCTCTGGATACCGTCCACAGTTCTATTTCCGTACAACTGATATTACTGGTACAATCGAATTGGAACCAGGTACAGACATGGTAAAACCAGGTGATAACGTTAAAGTAATTGGTGAACTTATTCACCCAATCGCTATGGACGAAGGTCTTAAATTAGCTATCCGTGAAGGCGGTCGTACAATCGCTTCTGGACAGGTAACAAAGATTATTGAATAGTATTTTTTAAGATACTGTGACAGGAGAACTTAGAAATAAGTTCTCCTGGTTAACAATATCTAGGAGTAATTAAATGGCTAATGGAAAGATTCGTGTCAGACTTCGTGCTTTTGACGTTGAACTGATCGATCAGAGTGCTAAAGCCATCGTGCAGACTGTACAGAAGGCTGGGGCAAAGGTTTCAGGACCTATCCCTCTTCCAACAAGAATTAATAAGGTAACAGTTCTTCGTTCACCACATGTAAACAAAAAATCACGTGAACAGTTTGAAATGAGAACTCACAAGCGCCTTATTGACATTATGAATCCTTCACAAGAAGTTATGGATTCATTGATGAAACTTGAACTTCCTGCCGGTGTTGACGTAGTAATCACACAGTAGTGAAAAAAGTCTAAAAAACTTAGGTTGTTTAGACACAAAAAAAAAGGTACGGTCCCCTTGGATCTGGGACGACGGCCTAAAATTAAAAGAGAACTAAAGTAGGTGCTTTAGTTCATAGGAGAATATCAGAATGAAAGGTCTGATTGCTAAAAAAGTTGGCATGACACAGATATTCGACGAAAGCGGTAATCTTACACCAGTAACCGTGATCCAGGTCGAGCCAAATGTTGTTGTTGCCAAAAAAACAAAGGAAAATTGCGGTTATGATGCAGTTGTTCTTGGTTTAGACGATATGAAAGCTTCTAAAGCAAGTAAAGCATACGCCGGACAATTTCCAGAAAACATCGCTCCAAAACGTCACTTAAAAGAGTTCCGTAACTACGAAAAAGACGTAAATGTTGGTGATGAAATTGGTCTTGAACTTTTTGAAGGTACACGCTTCTTAGACGTTACTGCAACTTCAAAAGGTAAAGGTTTCCAGGGTGTTATGAAGAGATGGGGATTCCATGGTGGACGTGCTACTCATGGTTCTAAATTCCATCGTGAACCAGGTGGTACAGGAGAATGTACAACACCAGGGCACAGCTTCAAAAATATCAAATTACCTGGACACATGGGCTTCAAGAGAGTTACTGTTCAGAATTTAAAGATCGTTAAAGTTGATCCTGAATTAAAAGTAATCATGGTTCGTGGAGCTGTTCCAGGAAATAAGGACTGTACACTCATCGTTAAGTCCGCAGTTAAGAAATAAGGAGATAGAATATGGAAAAGAAAGTATATTCAACTTCTGGAAAAGAACTGCGTACAATCACACTCGATGATAAAGTATTCGGTCTTCCAGTAAATGAAGACGTAATTTATTACGCAATTACAAATGAATTAGCTAATAAACGTGTTGGTACAGCTTGTACTAAAACTCGTTCAGAAGTTCACGGAAGTAATGCAAAGCCTTACAAACAGAAGGGTACAGGTAATGCTCGTCGTGGTGATAAGAAATCTCCTATCACTGTTGGCGGTGGTACAATCTTTGGACCAAAACCTAGAGACTTCTCTTATGAAATTCCTAAAAAGGAAAAGAGACTTGCATTAAAAACTATCTTGAGTGCTCATGCTCAGGGTGAAAGACTTACAATTGTTGAAGATTTTACTATTGAATCTGGTAAAACTAAAGATTTAGTAGCAATTCTTAACAACTTTGCTAAGGATGAAAGAACTGTATTAATCTTGAAAGATGATGATGCAAAAGTAAAACAGGCTGCAAGAAATATTAAAAATCTTACATTCCTTTCTTACAATCGTCTAAATGCTCATGATTTATATTATGGAAGAAAAGTTATTGTGCTTGAAAGTGCAGTAAAAAATCTTTCAGAGTTCTATGCTGATGATAAGGAGGTTAAATAATGAATTACGAAGATATCCTTATTAAACCTGTTGTATCAGAAAAAGCTAGTACTTTACGTGAACAGAATAAATATGTATTCATCGTACAGCCAAGTGCAACAAAAACTCAGATTAAAGAAGCTGTTGCACGTTTGTTTAATGTAAAGGTTGTTGGCTGCACAACTATGAATGTGCTTGGAAAAATGAAACGTCTTCGTGGAAAACCAGGACGTACAGCATCTTACAAAAAAGCAATTGTTCGCCTTGCAGAGGGTGAAACTATTTCAGCTTTTGAAGGTGTTTAATTCCAGGTAAGGAACTAAGGGGAAAGAAAAATGGCTCTTAAAGTATATAAGCCAATGACTCCAGGTACACGTGGTCGTGTTGACTTGGTTAGAGAAGAACTGACAACCAATAGACCCGAAAAAACATTGGTTTCAGGCAAAAAGTCTAATGGTGGACGCGGAGCTGGTGGTCGTATTTCTGTACGTCATCAGGGTGGCGGTCACAAAAGACTTTATCGTGATATAGATTTCAAACGTGATAAGCATGGTATCCCAGGAACTGTAAAAACAATTGAATACGATCCTAACAGAAGTGCTAATATCGCTTTGATTTATTATGCTGACGGTGATAAACGTTATATCATCGCTCCAAAAGGATTGCAGGTTGGACAGAAGATTATGTCTGGAGACAATGCAACTCCTACAGTTGGAAATGCACTTCCTCTAAATGCAATTCCAGTTGGTTTCACAATTCACAACATTGAATTGACACTTGGTCAGGGTGGACAGTTAGTTCGTTCTGCTGGTGCAAGTGCAATGATTGCTGGTCGTGAAGGTGACTATGTTATCGTTCGTTTGCCTTCAAGTGAAATGAGAAAGATCAACGGTAAGTGTTATGCAACAATTGGTGTTGTTGGTAATGAAGAACACATGAATGTTAAGCTTGGTAAAGCTGGACACAGACGTTGGATGGGTGTTAGACCTACTGTTCGCGGTATGGCAATGAACCCAGTTGATCATCCACTTGGTGGTGGTGAAGGTGCCGGTAAAGGTCGTAATCCTGTTACTCCATGGGGACAGCCTTGTAAAGGTTACCAGACACGCAACAAGAGAAAGACAACTAGCAAATTTATTGTTAGTCGTCGTAAGAAGTAGTTGCAGAGGAGATAATAGTGTCAAGATCTGTTAAAAAAGGACCTTTCGTAGAAAAATCACTCTACAAAAAGGTACAGGCAATGAATAAAGAAGCAGACAAGAAAATGATTAAAACATATTCTCGCTGCTCAACAATCATCCCAGAAATGGTTGGTAATACTATTTCTGTTTATAATGGTAAATCATGGATTCCTGTATATATTACAGAAAACCTGGTAGGTCATAAACTTGGTGAATTTGCACCAACTCGTACTTATCATGGCCATGGTGGTTCAGACAAAACTGCTAAGAAATAAGGGTAGAGGTATATAATGAAAGTTGAAAAAGGTTATGTAGCCACTACTAAATTCCTGATTGCTTCACCAACAAAGGTTCGTCCTGTTGCAAATGTAATCAAAGGCAAGTTCTATTCGGAAGCTATGGCTATTCTTGCAAATATGCCACAGAAAGGTGCAACATTGATTAGCGCTACATTAAAATCAGCTGCTTCTAATGCACTTAATTTGAATAGCAAGTTAGATGAAGATATGCTTTACGTTAAAGAAATCAGAATTGATGAAGGTCCAAGACTAAAGAGAGTTTGGTTCCGTGCACGTGGTCGTGCAGATCAGTTGTTAAAACGTATGTGCCATATTACCGTTGTCGTTGACGAAAAGGCGGGGGAATAAAGTGGGACAGAAAGTTAATCCTATTGGTTTACGCTTAGGTGTAAACAAGACATGGCAGTCACGTTGGTATGCAGATCCACGTGAATACGCAGATTTAGTTCTTGAAGATATTAAAATCAGAAAAATGATTTCTGAACTTCCAGAATGTAAAAATGCCGATATAGCTGAAATTGAAATTGTACGCCATCCACAGCGCGTTACAATCGTAATTCATACAGCTCGCCCTGGTGTTATTATTGGTGTTAAAGGTGCATCTATTGAAAAAATAAATGCTGATATTCAGAAACAGCTTACAAAGAAAGTTCAGATCAAAATCAAAGAAATTAAACGTGCTGATTTGAATGCTAATTTGATTGCTCAGAATATCGCTCGTCAGCTTGTTGGTCGTGGATCATTCCGTAAAGCTATGAAACAGGCTGTTAGCAATGCAATGCGTGCAGGTGCACAGGGTATTAAGATTCGTCTTAGTGGTCGTTTAGGTGGAGCAGATATGTCTCGTACTGAAGAACACAAAGAAGGACGCGTACCTCTTCATACACTTCGTGCTGATATCGATTATGGTACATACGAAGCTCTTACTACATACGGAAAAATTGGTATTAAAGTATGGGTTTACAACGGTATGAACTACGGTATCGATCATAACGAAGATGCTGGTCAGCTCGTTAAGAAGCCAAGACGTCCTCGTCCTGCTTCTCAGGAAAAGACTGATGGTTCTGAACCTGCTAAGAAGGCAAGGAGTTAGTATATGCCATTAAGTCCAAAAAGAGTAATTCACCGTAAGGTACAGCGTGGTCGCGAAAAAGGAAATG
The DNA here is from genome assembly GCA_022768685.1 of Spirochaetia bacterium. GTDB lineage: Bacteria > Spirochaetota > Spirochaetia > Treponematales > Treponemataceae > Treponema_D. The sequence continues at coordinate 16,576 of JALEPQ010000132.1, read as the reverse complement.
CGACACGTGATAATACAATTGATTTTGGAGAAATTGCTTTAGTTGCAATGGAACCAACATGGTTAGATGCTAGAATTATCGAAGCAGCCCGTGTTGCAATCAATCGTAAATTGGAACGTAAAGGACAGGTTTGGATTCGTGTTTTCCCTGATAAACCAATCACAAAGAAACCTTCCGAAGTTCGTATGGGTAAGGGTAAAGGTGCTCCAGATCATTGGGCAGCTGTTATCAAACCTGGTATGATTTTGTTTGAAGTTGGTGGCGTTGATTTAGCAACTGCACATAGAGCTCTTGAGCTTGCTGCAGATAAGCTTCCAGTTATAACAAAAATAGCTTATAAGCCAACAAAGGACTAGGAGGAATAAGATGGCTGATTCAAAGAAAAAGAATGACAAAGAACTGTCTTATAAAGAACTAGTTGCTAAGCGTGATGAGCTTAAAAAGGAATACATGGATCTCCGTTTTAAAATGGTAATTTCTCATGTAGATAACCCAATGCAGAAACGTACAATTCGTCGTGAAATCGCACGTTTGAATACGTTCATCCAGCAGAAAGAACTTGCTGGAGAAAATAAGTAGGAGCTGAACCGTGGCAGAAAATACTGTTCAGACTGTAAAGACAGCTAAACGTTCATTTGTTGGTCTTGTTACTAGCGAAAAAATGGACAAAACTATCGTTGTAACAATTGCTACAAAAAAGATGGATCGTCTTTACAAGAAATATGTTACTAGAACTAAGAAATACATGGCACATGATGAAAATAATGATGCTCATGTTGGCGACACTGTTCGTATTGTTGAATGTAGACCTCTCAGCAAGAATAAATGCTGGCGTCTTGCAGAAATCGTAGAACGTGCTAAATAAGCGAAGGAGTTAGTGAATTATGATTCAGATGCAATCTTGTATGACAGTTGCTGATAACTCTGGAGCAAAAATTGCTCAGTGTATCAAAGTTATCGGTGGTTCACATCGTAGATATGCTGGTATCGGTGACATTGTAGTAGTAGCTATTAAAGATGCTATTCCTACATCAACTATTAAAAAGGGTACAATTGAAAAAGCTGTAATTGTACGTCAGGCAAAAGAATATCGTCGTCCAGATGGAACTTACATTCGTTTTGATGATAATGCTTGCGTTATCGTTGATGATAATAAGAATCCAAAAGGAAAACGTATTTTCGGACCTGTTGCACGTGAGCTTCGTGATATGGACTTTATGAAGATCATATCTTTGGCTCCAGAAGTTCTTTAAGGAGATCTGACATGTTAACAAAATCAAAAATCCGAAAGGACGATACAGTAGAAGTAATTGCTGGTAAAGATAAAGGTAAACGCGGATCTGTTGTTCGCGTAATCCTTAAGAAAGATGCAGTAATTGTTTCTGGTGTAAACATTGTTAAAAAAGCAATGAAGAAGAAGAGTCAGCAGGATCAGGGCGGTATCGCTGAGATCGAAGCTCCTCTTAATATTTCAAATGTAGCAATCGTATGTAAAAAATGCGGTCCTACAAAAATCGGTTATAAAATCGACGGCGACAAGAAAGTTCGTGTTTGCCGCAAATGTGGAGATATCTTGTAATGAATAATTACGAACCTCGGCTTAAGAAAGTCTATAAAGACGAAATCGCTCCAGCTCTTATGAAAGAGTTTAATTACACAACTCCAATGCAGATTCCTGCAATTAAGAAGATTGTTGTAAGTATGGGTGTTGGTGAAGCTCTCACAAATAAGAAACTCCTTGATGCCGCAGTTGCTGACTTGACTCAGATTACTGGTCAGAAGGCTGTTAAAACTAAGGCTAAAAAGAGTATCGCTAACTTCAAATTACGTGAGGGTAATGAAGTGGGTGCTATGGTAACATTACGTGGAGACATCATGTATGAATTCCTTGATCGTCTCGTAAATGTTGCTTTCCCACGTATTAAGGATTTCCGTGGTATTAAAGCTACTGGCTTTGATGGACATGGTAATTTCTCAGTTGGTATTACTGAACAGTTGATCTTCCCAGAAATCGACTTTGACAAAGTAGTTAAAATCGCTGGTATGAACATCACATTTGTAACAAGTGCTAGAACAGATGCTGAATCTAAAGCTCTTCTTACTAAGTTCAATATGCCATTCCGTAAGTAGGTGTTGAAGTATGGCTAAAAAATCAATGGTTATTAAAGCAGCCCGCGAACAGAAATATAGTACAAGACAGTATAACCGCTGTCAGATTTGCGGACGTCCACGTGGATATCTACGTAAGTTTAAGATGTGTCGTCTTTGCTTCCGTAAATTAGCAAGTGAAGGCCAGCTTCCTGGCGTAACAAAATCTAGTTGGTAGGAGATATAGAATGAGTGCATCAGATCCAGTAGCAGACATGCTCACTAAGGTTCGTAATGCGGCTATGGCCCGCCATGAGAAAGTAGATGTTCCAGCTTCAAAGCTTAAACTCGAAATCGTTAAGATCCTTAAAACTGAAGGTTATATTAAAAACTTCAAAAAGGTTCAGGAAGATGGTAAAAATACAATTCGCATTTTCTTGAAATATGATGAAGAAAATAATCCGGTAATCCATGGTGTTAAGAAAATTTCTACACCAGGTCGCCGTGTTTATGCTGGTTACAAAGATTTACCACGCGTTTTCAATGGCTATGGTACAATCATCGTATCAACTTCTTCTGGTGTTACAACTGGTAAAAAAGCATCAGAAAAACAAGTTGGTGGCGAATTAGTTTGCACAATCTGGTAGTAGGGGGCAGAAAGTATGTCAAAAGTTGGTAAACTTCCTGTTGCTCTTCCAGCAGGTGTAACTGTAACAGTTGCTAATAATGTAATGACTGTAAAAGGTCCTAAAGGTGAACTTAAACAGGATTACAGCAGCAATATTAAAATTGATGTTCAGAATAGCGAAGTTATTCTTACAACATTGAACGATACAAAACAGGCTAATGCTGATCATGGTCTTTACAGAAGTCTTTTAGCTAACATGGTTAAAGGTGTTTCTGAAGGATTTTCAAAAACATTAGTTATCACTGGTGTAGGTTATCGTGCAGAAGTTAAGGGTAAAGAACTTGTTATGAACCTTGGTTATTCAAGTGATTACATTGCTATCATTCCAGAAGGTTTAACAGTAGTTGCTGATGCAACTGGTAAAGTTACTATCTCTGGTATTAGTAAGCAGTTAGTTGGTGAATTTAGTTCTCAGATTCGTAAGTTAAGAAAACCTGAACCATATAAAGGAAAAGGTATTCGTTATGACAACGAAGTTATCCGACGTAAAGTTGGTAAAACTGGTGTTAAATAAGGTGAAGCTATATGTTTAAGAAAATGAACGATAAAAACAGAAAACGCTTGCACAGAAAAGTTCACATTCGTAAGTCAGTTTTTGGTACTGCAGAAAGACCAAGAATGACAATTACTAGAAGTAACAAAAATATTTCTGTTCAGGTAATTGATGATAACGAAGGAAAAACTTTAGCTTCAATTTCAACACTTGAAAAAGAATTCGCTACTGTTAAGCCTAATACTGAAGGTGCTGCAAAACTTGGTGAAGCTTTGGGTGCTCGTCTTAAGGAAAAGAAAATTGCGAAAGTAGTTTTCGATCGCAATGGATATCTTTACCATGGTGTTGTAAAAGCCTTCGCTGATGGTGCTCGTAAAGCTGGAATTGAATTCTAGGAGAAATTATGGAAGAACATCAGAAAAAATTTGATAAAGATCCAAAAGAGAAGGAGTTTGTTGAAAAACTCGTTACTCTTAACAGAACTTGCAAAACTGTAAAAGGTGGACGTCGTATGTCTTTCTCAGCTCTTACAGTTGTAGGTGATGGAAAAGGTCGTGTAGGATACGGTCTTGGTAAAGCTAATGACGTATCTGAAGCTATTAAAAAGAGCGTTGATAAAGCTAAGAGAAATCTTATTTATGTTCCAATGAAAAACGGAACTTTACCACACGAAGTAACTGGTAAATATAAGAGTTCTTCTGTACTTTTGAAACCAGCTTGTCCAGGTACTGGAGTTATTGCTGGTGGTACAGTACGTTCTATCATGGATGCTGCTGGTGCAACAGATTTATTATCTAAGTCTATTGGATCAAGTTCAGCAGTAAACGTTGTACGCGCAACATTTGATGCAATCACAAAATTGATGGATGCAAAAAAAGTAGCTGCAAATAGAGGTAAAACTCTTGATGAGTTGTGGGGTTAATGTATGGCTAAAGCAAAACAGTTAAAAGTTACATTAATTAAGAGTACAATTGGTCAGAAACCAGCTAAAGTTGCTACAGTAAGAAGTCTTGGTCTTAAGAAGATTAATTCTTCTAACGTATTGGCAGATAATGATTCAGTACGTGGTATGGTTGCATCGGTAGCACACTTAGTAAAAGTAGAGGAGATCTAAAAATGGCTGATTATAATCCAATTCTTAGCGCTCCTCAGGGTGCTAATAAAAAACCAAAACGTGTTGGACGTGGTTCTTCTTCAGGACTTGGTACAACAGCTGGTAAAGGTAACAAGGGACAGCAGTCTCGTTCAGGTGGAAAAACTTATGTAGGTTTTGAAGGTGGACAGATGCCTCTTTACAGACGTATTGCTCACAAAGGATTCTCAAACTATCCTTTCAAGAAAGAATATGTTTGTATTAATGTTGAACAGCTTGAAGCAAAATTCAATGATGGTGAAACAGTTGATACAGCTTCTTTAGTAGCAAAAGGATTCATTTCTGCAAAGAGTGATGTTGCTGTTAAAGTTCTTGGTAATGGTGACATTACAAAAAAACTTACAGTTTCTGTTGCTAAAGTTTCTGCATCTGCAAAAGCTAAAATTGAAAAAGCTGGCGGTTCAGTAACAGTTATCGAATCTGCTGAAGAAAAAAAGTAATAGCGGAGTAGAACATGGCAAGCAATCCAATTGTAAATATGTTTAAAGTCAAAGAATTAAGAGATCGTTTATTCTTTACATTTTTGATTCTCGCTGTATTCCGTGTGGGTAGTGTTATCACTATCCCAGGAATCGATGCAAACGTTCTTATTCAATACTTTGATGACTTAGCTGCTCAGAATAAAAACGCATTTGCCAGTTATATGGATTTCTTTGTTGGAGGAGCTTTCTCTAACTTTTCTATCCTTATGCTTGGTGTAATGCCATATATTTCAATGCAGATTATTATGCAGCTTGCTGTGATTATCTTCCCATCTCTTAAAAGAATTTCACAAGAAGATGGTGGACAGCGAAAGATTGCGTCATACATTAGACTTGGAACAATAGTTGTATGTTTGATTCAATCTTTCGGTATTACCGTTTATGCAAACAATATCCCAGGATGTATTGTTTTACAGAATCAGGTAGCATTTAAAATTTTAGCTATGTTGACTGTAACAACTGGATCTATGGTTACTGTTTGGTTAGGTGATCAGATTACAGCTCGTGGAATTGGAAATGGTATCTCAATGATGATTTTTGCAGGTATTGTTGCTCGCTTACCAAATGCCGTTATAGAGCTTGCTCAGATGGTAAAGGCCGGCGAAATTCAGCTTGTATTTGTTATCCTTGTACTTATCATGTTCATTGCAGTTATTGCGTTAGTAATTTTCGAAGAATCTGGACAGAGAAAAATCCCAGTTCACTATGCAAAACGTGTAGTTGGAAGAAAAATGTACGGTGGTCAGTCTACTTACATTCCATTTAAGGTAAATCCTTCAAATGTAATTCCACTTATCTTTGCATCTTCTATTCTTACTTTACCATTAACATTAGCATCGACTTTTGGACAGGGACAGAATTCTGCAAAATGGGTTAGTGCTCTTGCTAGATTCTTAACTCCAAATGGTTGGGGATATAATATCTTATTAGTTATTCTTATTATCTTCTTTGCATACTTCTACACTCAGGTAACACTGAACCCTACAGAAATCGCAAAGAACATCAGAGAAAACGGTGGCTCCATTCCTGGTGTACGTACAGATAAAACTGAAGAATATCTAACAAAAATATTAAATAGACTTATATTACCTGGTTCATTGTTCCTGGCATTGATCGCTGTGATTCCAACAATCATTCAGAATTTGTTTGGATTCCCACAGTCAATTTCAATGTTAATGGGCGGAACTTCACTTATCATTTTGGTTGGTGTTGATCTTGATACAATGAGTCAAGTTGAAGCACTTCTTAAAATGCATCATCAGGATGGACTTACAAAGAAGGGCAAAATTAGATCACGAAATTTGTAAAATTTTGTGAATTGGTAGTAGAAAAGAAATGAGAATATATGCTATATTTTTAGCTACCGAATTGCTCTCATTGTGAGGTGCTATAATTCGGTAAAATATTCTCATGGGGGCTTTTATATGAAAGTACGAACCAGTGTAAAACCTATCTGTGATAAGTGTAAGGTTATTAAAAGAAATGGTATTATCCGTATCATTTGTACAAACCCAAAACACAAACAGAGACAGGGCTAAGGCTTAAGGAGTAACAGATGGCTCGAATTGTGGGAGTAGATATCCCTAATAAACATGTAGGTACCGCATTAACTTATATTTATGGTATCGGTCGTTCATCGGCACAAAAGATTTGCGAAGAAGCTAAAATTGACACTGAAAGAATGATTAATGATCTTTCACAGGAAGAAATTAATGCTATTCGTGAAATTATTGATAGAGACTACAAGGTTGAAGGACGTCTTCGTTCAGAAATCGGTCTTAACTTGAAACGTCTTATGGATATTGGTTGCTATCGTGGTCTTCGTCATAAGAGAGGTCTTCCAGTTCGTGGACAGAGAACTCGTACAAATTCTCGTACACGTAAAGGTAAGAAGAAGACTGTTGCTAATAAGAAGAAAGCATAAGGCGGAGGTTAAATAAGTGGCTACCTTAAAGAAGCGAAAGGAAAAGAAGAGCGTATACGAAGGATGTATCTATATCCAGGCTACGTTCAATAATACTATCGTAACTGTAACTGATATGAAAGGAAATGCTTTATCATGGGCATCTTCTGGTGGACTTGGTTTCCGTGGAGCTAAAAAATCAACTCCATTTGCAGCTCAGTCAGTAGCAGAAACTGCTTTACAGAAAGCAGCTAGTTATGGTTTACGTGAAGTTCATGTGTATGTTAAAGGTCCTGGAATGGGTCGTGAAAACGCTATCCGTTCTATTGGCGCTATGGGATTGAAAGTAAAATCTATTTCTGATGTTACACCAATTCCACATAATGGCTGTCGTCCTCGTAAGACACGACGCATGTAATTACATTAGAGGAGACTATTATGGGAAAAAGCACACAGCCTCTTTTAAAGAGATGTAAATCTTTAGGAATTAATCCTGTAGTAATGGGTTATACTAAAGAATCTAAACGTAATCAGAAAGATGTTAGACGTAAAAAGTCTGAATATGGTATTCAGCTTAACGAAAAACAGAAAGTAAGATTTATCTATGGTGTTATGGAAAAACAGTTCCATAAATACTATGTAATGGCTACAAAAAAAGATGGCATTACAGGTGAAATGTTACTTCAGATTCTTGAATCAAGATTAGATAACGTAGTATATCGTTTAGGATTTGCTAAAACTCGTAAACAGGCAAGACAGATGGTTAACCACGGTCATGTTACATTAAACGGATCAAAAGTTACAATTCCATCTTATCTTGTAAAAGTTGGCGATGTTATCTCTATCAAAGAAAATTCAGGTATTAAAAAGCTTATTGCTGCTAATGCTGATACTGTAGTTCCAGCATGGCTTGAAGCTGATAAAGATAATTTTACTGGAAAGGTTATTGCTTTAGCTACAAAATCTGATCTTGATTATGAAGTTAAAGAGAACTTAATCGTAGAATACTATTCTAAGTAATAAGAAGGAGTTCAGATGGCACGTCAAAATTTGCTTAAAGGTTTTAAGAAACCTAAGGGCATCACATTTGAACACATTAGTACAAATCCTAACTATGGAAAGTTTACAGCTTCTCCATTTGAAACAGGATTTGGTACTACAGTTGGTAATACATTAAGAAGAGTTTTGCTTTCTTCTATTCAGGGATATGCAATTACTTCTATCCGTATCACATCTTATGATGAAAACGGAATTTCACATGTTATTTCAAGTGAATTTGAAGCAATTCCAAATGTAGCTGAAGATACAGAAGAAATCATTAATACTTTAAAAATGATTCGAGTAAAGTTGCCTAATGACATCGAACAGGACACTATCCTTTATGAATTTAAAGGTCAGGGTGTAATTAAGAGTCAGGATCTTGCTAAGGAAGGTCAGCTTGAAGTTATGACTGAAGATAAAGTTATCTTCACAATGATGGAAGGTGCTCACTTAGATGTAGAAATTCAGGTTGACTTAGGTCGAGGATATATTCCAGCTGAAACAAATGAACATTATATAGAAGTTGTTGGTACAATTCCTATGGATGCCATTTTCACTCCTGTTCCAAAAGTAAAGTATTCTATTGAACCATGTCGCGTTGGTCAGAGAAATGATTACGATAAACTTGTACTTGAAATCTGGACTGACGGAACAATTGCTCCAGAAGATGCTTTAGCTGAAGCTGCAAAAATCGCAAAAGATCACTTTGCAATTTTTGTTAATTTCAACGATAAAGATGTAATTGGAACAGACGAAAGTGATGAAGGCGACGAAAGTATTACTAAGTTACTTAATACACCAGTAGAAGAACTTGAACTTTCTGTACGTTCATCAAATTGTTTAAAAAATGCAAATATTCGTACAATCGGCGAATTAACAAAGAAAACTGAAGATGACATTGCAAAGACAAGAAACTTTGGAAAGAAATCTCTCCAGGAAATTAAGGAAAAACTCCAGGAATGGAACCTTACTCTGGGTATGACTGATTATAGTCATCTGAAGAATGCTGCAAATAATATAACAAAGCAGAAGGAAGAAACAGATGAATCATAGAAATGGTTTTAATCCGCTTTCACGTACAACAGCACATCGTCGTGCTATGTCACGCAATATGGTAACTTCTCTTTTTAGATATGAGAGAATTACTACAACTAAATCAAAGGCTCTTGAAGTAAGAAAATCTGCTGAAAAACTTATTACTAGAGCAAAGGTTGATTCAGTTCACAATCGTCGTGAAGTAGCTAAATTCATTCAGGATGAAAAAATCTTGAATAAGCTCTTTACAGAAATTGGTCCACGCATGAAAGAAAGAAATGGTGGATATACTCGTGTTCTTAAGTTAGGATATCGTCAGGGGGATGCTGCAGATGTAGTTATCCTTGAATTGGTAGACTATAAGCTTGATTCTGAAGATAAAGAAGAAAAGAAAGCTTCAAAAAAATCAGAAGGAAAAGCTGCACCAAAAGCTAAGGCTGAAGGTGAAACAAAAACTAAGAAAACAACTTCTAAGAAAGCTTCTGAAACTAAAGAAGCTGCTGCAGAGTAAGTTTACAAGGAGTCTAGTATGTCAAAGAACCATCGTGGATCTGGTATTAGATCATTACCTGCTCATGGTAGAGGAACTTGTGCTATTTGTGGAAAAACAAATATTAAGACTCTCTGGGAAAAGGAAGTTAATGGTCAGAACGCAAATGTTTGTAAATATTGTAACGCTGCTTTAAAAAATAAAGCTAGAGTTGAAGCTAAAAAAAAAACACCAGCTGCTGAAGCTGCTGAATAATCAGTAACTTAAATTACAATATTTCCTAAATCCGTCTGGTTTTACAGGCGGATTTTTTTTGCTTATTTTAATTAGCTATTGTTGCTTGAAGAATGTTTTTGAGTTAAAATAAATGTTATGAGTGTTGCAAATAGTCAACAAATTGCAAGATATTATGATTTCTTTAGAGATAAAGAAGTTGTGTTTACTAAAGCAAATTTGAAGTATTTAAGAATGGATCCACGTCAGATTTACGTAAAATGTAATGGTGGACAGTGGCCTTGTATATTAAACTCATCATCACTTCAAAAGGCTAAAATTATTATAGGAACACAAAGTGGTATTTTAAAAGAGATCAACAAAAATAAAGAAGCTCCAGTAAGTATTAGATATTGTTTTTTTGATCAGAATAATGCTCCTGTTCAATTTTTTGTTAATTGCGATGTAACTGAAGTTAAGAATTATCAGGGGTCAAATGATCTGGCAATGCTTACTCTTACTTTTACACAAAGGCCCCCTGATGATTTAATTTCAAGAATTGGAGAATTTCTTGAGGTTAATCAGAATTTTGCAACTCGTAAAGAAGAGCGTATTGCTATAAATAAAAATACTTTGCGAGAATTAGGTATTCCTAAAGAAGAATCAGTTATTTTTGTACAAGCCGTTCCACGAAAGTGTATTTTAAAAGACTTATCTTTTGGTGGTGCTCGTGTTATGACTGTAGGAGTGCCAAAGTTTCTGGAAAATAAACCAGTTACATTAATGCTTCTCTTTTCTGAAACTCAAGAAAAAGTTTCATTACCAGGAGTAGTTAGAAAATGTGAATTTCTTGAGGGCAGAAAAGATATTGTTAATGTTCATATTGAATTTAATCCTGATGATATTCCAATGTCATACAAATTCCATATAAACAGTTTTATAACTTCTTATCAGAAAAAAATTATTCAAAACCAGATGCAGAATCGTCAGGCAATGATTAAGGCTGAGGAAGAAGCTGCTGCTAAGAAAAAGAGAATTGAAGAAATGAGAGCTGCACAGGCAGCAAAAGCAAACGAATCAGCTGGAAATTCGGAAACTCAAAATCCAGGTTCTGTTTCTGCGGCTGCTGAAAATTAATTTTCTTTTGGGAATAAGTATTGCCTTTTATCTTAAAAATTTATTATCTTTATATCTCAAATTAAATGAAAATATGGTAGGTGTTTATGAATCCAGCAAATCCATTAGATTCGATTTACTACATTAGTATTCCAGAAAATTTTGTGCCATCAAATGATTCTTTTAAAATTGATACCAGCATTTTGCTTCCTGTTCAAAAAAAGACCGCAGATGCTCCTGGAGATTTTAATCCAGCTGAAATAACTTCAGAGCAGATTTTGGCAGGCATGCTAACTGTTCTTGCATATGATTTAAAAAATGAACATTTAGATTATTATCGTTCTATTTTGAAACAGGTTAAACCAAATATTAAAAAAGAACTTTGTGAAGCTGCAATCTTAAAAACAAAAAATGAGGATTGGGATCTTGCAGAAGAAATCTTCCTGGCACTTCATGGTTTTGATCCTGAAGATAAAGCAATTATTTTAAATATGGCATTATTTCTGGATCAACGAGCTGATAATTACAGAAATTCAGGTTTAATTGAAGATGCTGACGCTTATGATGCGGATGCAGAATCATACTATGAAGAAGTTATGGAAGCTGAACCTGCTATTCCAGATGCTTTTTTTAATTCAGGTTTCTTTTATATGAAGCAGCATAAATACCGTGAAGCTAAAGATGCTTTTGAAACTTATCTTGCCCTTACTTGTGATTTTTCTGATGAAGATATGGGTGAAAATGGTGTTTATAAAAAAGAAAGAGCCCAGGAAATTATTAACAACATAAACAGTCAGAATATTGATGATGAAGCTTTTAGAGCTGCCTATGATTATATTTCTCATGGGGAAGAAGAAAAAGGTCTTGAAGAAATAAGAACTTTCCTTGAGCATAACCAGAAAGTTTGGAATGCCTGGTTTATGCTGGGCTGGGGATTACGAAAACTTGAACGTTATTCTGAAGCTAAACAGGCTTTTCTAGAATCTTTAAAATGTGGTGGAGATACTAATTCAGATACTTATAATGAATTGTCTCTTTGTTATGTAAAAGAAGCTGATTTTGCAGAAGCTCAGAAATGTCTTCTTAAAGCATTTGAACTTGAACCTGAAAGTACAAAAATTATTTCTAATTTAGGATATTTGGCACTTGCTCAGGGGAAAAAGGAAGATGCAAGAAAATATTTTACAACTGTATTGGAACTTGACCCAAAAGATGCAATTGCTTCTTCAGAATTATTAAAGTTAGAACAAGAAGAGTAAGTATTTTAACAGACTAAAACATAATGTAGGGTTAAAACACATTAATAACATCACCAACGGTGATGTTATTTTTTTTAAACCAGCCTTTAGGAACTTCAAGGGCATATAAAACAGGAACTGTGCTGTTTATGTTTTCAAGGCTGTAAGGTTTCATGTCAAAAATATCACAGATAATACCATCACAATTAATGTAGGCAATGGAAAGAGGAGTTGGAGTGTTTTTCATCCAGAACGAAAGATATTGCTCTTGCTGAAACACAAATAACATACCTGTTCCATCAGGAATATTTTTACGTTCCATAAAACCTCTCTGTAATTCTTCTGGTTTTATGGCGATTTCTGCATTTACTGAGATAGTGGTGCCGTTTTTTCTGATTATTGTTAAATTTCTGGTTTGCAGTTTAGTGGATTTGCAAAAAACAGCTTGTGTTAATAAAAGTGTAACAATTAAAAAGCTAAGTGATTTTTTCATTAAAGGGCATCCAAAAACATTTGTCGAGTAGTTTCTGTTCCGGAAAGTGGAACCTTATTATAATTCTGTAAAGAATCGAATTTTTTATTATCTATATATTTTAGTGTCAAAGGTTTTTCTAATGACATTGTATAATTTTCATCTTTCCATGTAGCAGAAGTTGAATTTAGTGATGATGGTTCCCCATATTTTTCTATCAGGGTAGTAAAAATAGAGTAATAATCCATTTTATCAGGATTAATGTTTATAGTAATTGTGTATAAAGTGTCATCAGAAAATTGAAACCAGCATTTATTCAGGAAATTAGAACCTAAACCTTTTGTGGCATCTGTTTCAATTAAAATTCTGTTGCTGCCAGGAATAAGAGAAACATCTCTGTCTCCATGATAACCAAAATCTGGGTTTTTCTGAAGTTCGGATTTTGTAGAGTCTAAAGACATTCCCAGTTTAATATTAGCATAACCTGAAGGTACGGGTTCTGTAGAAAAAACAGAGAATGATATAAAAGTTGTTGTTAAAATTGTCAAAATTTTTTTTAAACTCATTTTCCCTTTCTATAAAAAGCGGCAGTTTTAATAAGTTCATTGTAATCTTTAATGAAGATTTTTCCGCCCACAATCTTAATGTGATTATCAGTTTGTAGTGCATAAATTGCAGTGCCTTGATGGTCTTGTGGTATACCGCACATATTTGCTATATCTTGTGCAGAAAAATCTGTCTGTATGCTTTTGTTTGACATGGTTTTGCTGTCAGGTTTTGTTTTTTCAATCTGTAAAGAAAGCATGTCAATCATTTTTTCAATTGGAGTATCTAATGAAGCATTTTCTAATTGACGGTACATAGACCATAATCGTTCAGATAAAGTGGTAGTCAACCTTGTAATCATTTGAGGTTGAGTTGAAACCATCTGATTGAAGTTTGCTCTGTTTACCACCATAAGAACACAGTCTGAATGTGCAATAGCACTGGCAGAACGAGGTTTGTTTTCAAGAAGTGCCATTTCTCCAAACATGTCACCTTTGTGCAGTACAGCGAGAGTTACCTCATTTCCATCAACAACTTTGGAAATAGCAACATCTCCCTGTTGAATAATGAACATTTCTGCCCCTTTAGATGCTTCTGAAAAAATCATTGCGTCTTTAGGATATTTTCTTTGAAGTTCTGCAGTTGGTTCTAAATAAACAGGATTAACTCTTTGTTTTAAAGTCTGATATTTTTGTTTTGCAAACTGAGCTCTCTGAGAAACTGGACGAGTTTTTAAGTATTGATAGTATGAAAAACAGGCAATGTTGAAATAACCTTGTTTTTCATAAAAATTAGCAACGTTAAAAATCTGTTCATTTGAATCTGCTACAACGCCTTTTAGAGTGGCTTTTGTAAGCATTTCGTTCATTTCCCGCATGCGGTTTGCAAAAGATTTAATGATTTTTAAAGCAAGACCTGTATTGTTTACAATTAAGTCTGGATACTGACTTTTTTGAACGCAAATAGCAGTAACATCAGTTTGTGCAATTGCTGTTTCAATCTGTAAGTGACCAGAAAAACAAGAAACAACACCAAGAAAGTCTCCTGGTCCAAGTTTTACAGGCGCAATTCCTGAACGTGAAGATTTGTTACAAATGATAGTACCTTGTTGAATGATATAGAAACGGTCTGAATCGTCTTTCCCTTCAACAATAATATAAGAGCCTTTCTGAAATCTACTGATTTTTAATTGTAACAATTTTATCCTCGTAAATAATTTTAAATTTCAGGATTTATTTTGTCAATTCAATTTTCCAGAAAAATAATTTCCGGTTCCAATTTGAATCCATATTTATCTTCGACAGTTTTCTGAGTGAATTCAACTAAATTTTTTACATCTTTTTGTGTTGCATGGTCGTAATTTACAATAAAGTTTCCATGAAATTCAGCAATTTTAGCTCCACCAATTTGAGTTCCGCGTAAACCAGCTTCATCAATAATCTGGCCTGAAGGTTTGCCAAAAGAACGGTTATTCTTAAAAACTGAACCTGCACTTGGGTAAATAAAATGTCCTTTGGAAAGCCGTTCTGCGATGTAATGTTTACAGTCTTCTGAAATCTGATTTTTTTCTGCATGACCTTTTTTTGTTAAAAGAAATGTTGCAGTTAAAATACAGCGTTTGTTGTTCTGGTATGGAGATTTTTTATAATCCCATTGGGAAGGATTAAAACGTTCATATTTTAGTAAAACTTCTTCACCTGAATAATCAAGATATGAAACATAAAAAAGGATATCAGAAATAGAACGGTCAAAACAGCGGGCGTTCATAAAAACTGCACCACCAATTGTACCTGGAAGTCCTGCAAATTGTTCTGCACCAGAAAAACAGCTTTGTGTACAGAAATTTACAAAACTTGCCATTGGAGTTCCAGCAAAACATGAAACTAAAAACTGATTTTTAGAGAGCTCTACTTCTCCAAAATCTTCTGGCAAATCCTGTTTTGAAAAGAATTCAACATCATTAAAATTGCGGGTAGAAATTATAAGCCCTTTATATTCATCATCTGGAAAAACAATATTGCTTCCTCCACCAACAATAAAGAACTTTATGTTTAATTTTTTAGCTTCACGGATTAAAAGCTGGAATGAATAATAATCATTTGGGGCAATAAAAAGTTCTGCCGTACCGCCAATTTTGAAAGTGGATTTTTTTGCAAGCGGTTCATGGTAAAGTATGTCCCCGTGGAATGTAGCACTTGACTGTAGATTTTTTATAAGTGATTCGTAATTATTCATAAAAAAAGTATAGCAAAAATATAGATAATTAGGAATTGGGGGAATTCAATTCGTAATTCGTAATGCGTAATTTTTTATGAGGGGCCAGGACAAACACCAACTCGCAATTCACAGCTTGCTGACGCGCGGTGCTTACGCAGTTGACTGCTACCCAGTTTTTGCAAAACTGGCGCACTTGCTGACGCAACTGTTCATTTCTCGAGCCAGTTTATTTTTCATAAAAGTTATTTGACAAAAGAAGTTGCGGGGGGGGTATAATTTATGGGGTCAGTTCAGTCAGTTCAAAAAAAAGGAGAAAAATTATGAAAAAAAGAGTTTTAGGAAATATGTTTGCACTTCTTTGCATTCTTTTCTTAAATAGCTGTAAGTTTAATTTAAGTGGTAATAGCATTACATACACTACTGTTGATGGGCGTTCTGAAGAAGGCTATGTATTTGATTCCCTTGATGATTTGAAAGAAAGTCTTAGTTATCTGGAAGATGAATTTTATGGACAAATTACACTTGGAGGTCATAAAAGTGAATTCCAGACTTTTGTAGATGAAGGATTTACATGGGAGTCTGATTATCTTATGAGTCTTCCTGATTATGAATCTACACAGAAGAATGTTGTTGTTAAAAAATCTAGTGTGTGGCATAAAAAGGGTGGTGCCGGCATGTATGAAATGGGATATTATACTGGAGGAATGACTGTTTATCTTTGGGATTCAACATACGGACGTTATTCGGATGGTAGAATATTTGATTTTGGTTGTAAGTATTAGAGAATAAAAAAGGTTAAATAGTATTAATGAAGGAGAAGGGGCATCTTACTGAAGCAGAATATTCAAAGGAATATACTTATAGACTTAAAAAAGGTACTCTGACTTTAACTGAGAAAGAAACAAGTTAAAAATTAGTTCTAATAATAGTTGTGAAATAATCGATTTTCTGACTTTTATAAAAAAGCCCGTTCTTTTAATGAAGTTCACTTCAAAAAAGGATGGGCTTTTTTTTATGCCCCTTCCGCCCGAGAAATGAACAGCGCGTAAGCGGCAACCGCAGGCTTTAGCCTGCGGTTGCTGACCGTTAGGGAACTGTGAATTGCGAGTTGGTGCTATGACTGGCGCATTATTTTTAATCACATTGAGAAGAAACTGAAAATTTGGTAGGATATAATCAATATAAGTAGATTGCCGCGCTTCGCTCGCAATGACAATTAATACCGCAAGTTTGTAATTACTGTTTGAAACAAAGAGGTTTTTTTTATGAGTTTGAAATTTTATAACACTATGGGTCGCAAGATGGAAGAATTTAAGCCAATTAAAAATGGTTTTGTTGGTTTTTATGGGTGTGGTCCTACTGTTTATAACTATGCTCATATTGGAAATTTAAGAGCTTATG
>JALEPQ010000099.1 GCA_022768685.1 Spirochaetia bacterium | reverse complement strand
ATATTTGCTTGTCAAATCACCTTTAAATTCCATATCTTTGGGGAAAGTTTGAATTGCAGCTGCTTCTCTATAACTTAGACGGCGAGTTTCTCCACCGTCACCAAAACGCCACAAGTCTGTTCCAAGTTTTACCATATCTGGTGAACCAGGATATAGAGTTACTTGTTTTGCCATTGCTGGAATTGTAAAAGATTGCTCGTCCCAATTTCTCTTACGATTACGGCTCATATAGCGAGAAGAATATGGTGCATTACAAACTTCATCTTTTGAAGGTGCAGGAATATCTTTTAATATTTCCTTTAATGTCATTCTGTCGTTTGTTGGTTTCGGAAATGAATATTTTATTCCTAAGTCTTTTTTTATACCAACAATGATTACTCGATTTCTATCTTGTGGCACACCGTAATCAGCGGCATTTACTAAAGTTGGAACTACATCGTATCCTTTTGAAGAAAAATCTTCCAAAATAGCTTCGATAATTTCTCCGTTTCCAAGAGTTAATATACCTTTTACATTTTCTGCTACAAATGCAAGTGGCTGTTTTTCTTCTACGAGTTTTACGAAATAACGGTAAAGAATGTTTCGCTTATCGTCTAATTTTCGTGGACCAGCTAAAGAAAAACCTTGGCATGGAAAACCGCCAATAATAAAAGGTGTTTTTGGAATTGAATTGAAATCCACTTGTCCGATGTCGCCTTGAACGACTTCTGCATCAGACCAAGTACGGTGTGTTTCGCAGGCATCTTTGTCAAAATCATTTGCCCAAACAGTTTGAAAACCCTGATTTTCAAACCCCATGTCCAGACCTCCAGCACCACTAAACAGTGATACCAAGGGAATCTTCTTTTTGTCCATACAAATACCTCCATACGAGTATAAACATGACAAAATATAATTTTTCTTAGAATATCAATTTTTTGAATAAAGTTCTACAATATAAAACCAGCCCAGCAGGGCTTCCGCATTATAAACGCTTTTCCGTAATGTTTGCGCGAAGGAGCGGGGCGTGGTTAAAAAACACTCTTTTTGTGGCTGCTGCGAAGCGGCAGTTCAATAGTTTCTATATCACAAAAAGCGTGTAGCGCATTATTGCGCGGTTTTGAATCACGCAACCGTGACTGGGAGTCAAAAATTCAGGATTTTTGTTTATAATGCGTAAGCCCTGACAAGCCCAGCGGGCTGTGAGCATAACAATGGTTTTATCAGGTATACAAGTAAAATTCCATTTTTTATGGATGTTACTATAAATACACTTATTCACTATTTTACATTTTTCTTATATAGTAGAGAATTGAGATAAAATAAAAAAAGGAGTTTATAATGTCTGAAGAAAAATTTGATTTTACTATAGACACTTTGGGACCATGTACTATTGCGTCTCCCATTAAACTTTCAACTACACACGGTGATTACACTGCTAATTATGTTAGTGATGATTCTTATGTAATTTCTGAAGTGAACGTATATGATGTAACAAAACCTATAGTTCTTGATTCATCAAACTTAATGCAGAAAGCTGGTCCGCGTGAAAAGATCTACTTTGATCCAACTCATGCAAAAGCTGGAATTTGTACTTGTGGTGGTCTTTGTCCTGGATTAAATGATGTTATTCGTGCAATTGTTCGCTGTTTAAATACTCGCTATGGTGTTAAGACAATTAGAGGTTATCAATATGGATATCATGGATTTTTCCCTGAAGAAGGTTATGAACCTATAGAACTTGACCGCTATCTTATTGACGAAATTCACAAAATTGGTGGAACTTACCTTGGTACAAGCCGTGGTGGTGGACAGCGTGTTTCTGAAATTGTTGATTGCCTTGAAAGAGATGGAATCAATATTTTGTTCATTATTGGTGGTGATGGTACTCAGCGCGGTTCTTATGATATTGCTTGTGAAGTTGAAAAACGTGGCATGAAATGTGCTGTTGTAGGTGTACCAAAAACTGTAGATAATGATTTACTCTTTATTGATCGTTCATTCGGTTTTGAAACTGCTGTTCAGCGTGCTAAAGAAGCTGTTGCTGCTGTTCATATGGAAGCTGCATCACAGATTAATGGTATTGGTCTTGTAAAACTTATGGGACGTGAAGCTGGTTTTATTGCTACTGAAGCTGCTCTTTCTTCACATGAAACAAACTTCTGTTTAATTCCTGAAGTTCCATTTGAAATGGAAGGTGAAAAAGGTTTCTTAGCTTGTCTTGAACGTCGTCTTGCAAAACGTGGTCATGCAGTAATTGTTGTTTCTGAAGGTGCAGGACAGGATTTACTTGCTTCTACAGGTGCAACAGATGCTTCTGGTAACAAAAAGCTTGCAGATATTGGCGTATTCTTAAAGACAGAAATTGAAAAGTACTTCAAGGCAAAGAATATTGAAATCAACTTAAAATATATTGATCCTTCTTACCAGGTTCGTGCTTCTGTAACAACTGCTGCAGATTCAATTTATTGTGAACGTCTTGGAAACAATGCTGTTCATGCTGCTATGGCTGGTAAAACAAAATGTGTAATCGGTCTTGTTCATGACAAATTTGTTCACATTCCAATTAAAGCAGTTACAGCTCACAGAAATGCCGTTGATCCAGAAGGTTCATTATGGAGAGACTGTCTTGATGCTACAGGTCAGCCAATCCTTATGGTAAATGATGAAGAGAATGCAAGAGCAAAAATGCAGGCTGCTGTTGCTGGTGCTAAATCAAAACCAAGTGAACAGAAAAAATAAAGTGAAAATAATTTAGCTTAATTGATTTGAAAACGTCATCTGAGTAAGGTGGCGTTTTCTTTTTTTTGTGTAATTTAAGACTTTTTTAAGGGGACTTGGAGAGAGGATAAAGTTGGAATGTTTTTTGCGAAGGGCCTTTTAAAATCCTCTTTATAATAAAAAAACAAAAATTATTCTTGTAACTATCTTTAATTCTTATTATTTTTAAAGTATGAACTATTACGAAGTTTTAGGTGTTTCACAAAATGCTACTCAGGATGAAATAAAAAAGGCTTACAGAAATCTGGCTTTTAAATATCATCCAGACCGAAATCCTGACAATAAAGAAGCTGAAGAAAAATTTAAGGAAATTTCTGCAGCATACGATGTTATTGGAGATGAAACTAAACGCCGTAATTATGATTTATCGGGTTTTAGAGATGATTCTTCCCGTAGTTATCAGCAGACACAGAGTTCCCGCTCTTATGATACAGATACTTATTATGAATGGTTTAATCAGGGGAACCGCAATTATTACTATCAGTATCAGAATAATAATCAGTATGATTATGAAGAGACTCCAAAAAGTAAAAAAGCATATTTTTCTCAGTTTGTAGCTAAATTGATGCAGTCTCTTGTATCTCTGTTTATGTTCAGAATCTCTTTTTATATTCCTTTTGGATTTATTATTTGTATTGGTGTATTTGCAAACGGAATTACAGGTATGATAGGTGCTATAAAAGGCATGATAAAACTTGGAAAGAAATCTTCTTAAAAATGACGGCTTGATTTTTTGCAGATGAAAGTATTATTTAAAAAAAAGACCTGGTCATTTTCAAACCAAGTCTTTTTTTAGCAATAAATTTTATTTAACTAATCCTAAGAAGTATTTTTTCTTTCCGCGGCGGAAGATTAAGATTTGACCTTCAATTGCCATATCTTTTGTAATAACTGCAGCAGGATCTGTAATAGCTTCTCCATTTACGGAAATTGCGTTTCCTGAAATAAATTCCCGTGCTTCACGTTTTGAAGATGCAATTTTGTTGTTTACTAAAACATCAACTAAAGGTTCTTCTGTTGTAAAGTCAAATGATGGAACAGTTTTCATTCCGCTCATAATATCTTTTACAGAAAGTCCTTTAAAATCCCCTGCAAATAACTTCTGGCTTACTAAAACGGCATTGTCAGCTTCTTCTTTACCATGTAAGTCTTTTACAACTTCCCAGGCTAAAGTTTTCTGTGCAATACGAGTTTCTGGAGCCGCAGTCTGCTGTGCATAGATTTCTTCAATCTGTTCTTTGGAAAGGAATGTAAATACCTTTAAGTACTCAAGAACTTTTGCATCATCTGTATTAATCAGATACTGATAAATTTCGTAAGCAGATGTTTTTTCCTTATCAAGCCAGAGAGCGTTACCTTCAGATTTACCAAATTTCTTTCCTGTAGAGTCAAGAATTAATGGCATTGTAAAAGCGTAAGCTGTCTGATCTGTGATTTTACGGATTAAATCTACACCAGTTGTAATGTTTCCCCACTGGTCAGAACCTGCTACCTGCATGATACATTTCTTTTCCTGGAAGAGGTGAAGGAAATCATATCCCTGAAGCAGCATGTAAGAAAATTCTGCAAAAGTAATTCCTGTTTCAAGACGGCGGCGGATAATATCTTTATCAAGCATATAATTTACGTTGATGTACTTACCGATATCTCGAAGGAAGTTTAAAAATGAATAGTCTTTAGTCCATTCATAGTTATCAACTAATTCAGCTGTTGGAACCAATCTTGAAATCTGATTTCTGATGCCATTGATATTGTTATTAACTTTTTCTTCAGAAATAATTTCACGTTCAGCAGTTGGACGAGGATCACCAATACGTCCTGTTGCTCCTCCACAGAGTAAAACCGGATGATGTCCTGCATTAGCAAGTCTTTTTGCCATACAAAGAGAAGAGTAGTGTCCTAAGTGTAATGAATCTGCTGTAGGATCTGTTCCCCAGTAGAATGAAAATGGCTGTCCGTCTAAAATTTTCTGTAATTCTGATTCTTCACCAGCAACATCTTTAATAAGACCTCGCCATTTTAAATCTTCATAGAGTGTCATAATTATATTTTCCTTGTTATTTGAATTTACGCGATAAATAAAGAGGATGAAAATTAATCAAAACCAAAGATTATATATTTAACTGTAATGCTCCCCGAAAGAAACATTGCAGTTTTAATGATTATTTTTCACGGAAGATAATTCTTCCCTTATTTAGATCATAAGGAGAAAGTGCAACTTTTACGCTGTCACCTGGAACGATTCTGATATAATGCTTTCTCATCTTTCCAGATAGGTGAGCCATAATAATGTGTCCGTTCTGTAATTCTACACGGAATGTTGTGTTTGGAAGTGCTTCTTTTACTACGCCTTCAACTTCAATAGCTTCTTCTTTTGCCATAGTTTTCCTTTGAAAATTTCTTTGTTTTTTATGTAAAATAAATTTGTTTTTTTGGAATTTTACATTTATATTAGTATATACAAAACTTTTGTACTTGACAACTCAGCCCAAAAAACTGAGTTAGGGAGGATTAAAAAAATGGAAGCAGCATTCGTTGAAGAAATGAAATCTAAACTTAAGGAACAGAAAGCAACAATATTAGCATCACTGGCTGAACAGAGTGATGATATGCGGTCTTTGGTAAAAACAGTTGAATCTGGTGATGAAGCTGATGTTGCCGCTGATGCTATTGATAGAACATTACTTACATCTTTAGGATCTCAGGAAGCAATCAGATTGCAGCAGATTGAAAATGCTCTCGAAAGAATTGCAACAGGAAAATACGGATATTGTTTAAAATGTGGAAAGGAGATTCCAGAAGAACGTTTAAGAGCAATTCCTTATGCATTTATGTGTGTTCAGTGTGCAACTGTAGATGAACGCAGAAACCGTTAGTCTATAACTTTACTGTTAGATTTTTTCCGGCTACAGGGTAAATCAATTCCTTGTAGCCGATTTTTTTTGCTCGTGCAGCGGCTTCTTCAAATTTGCAGTCTATTCCTTTTACGTCGTGAGCATCAGAATTTATGCAGATTGGGATTCCAGCATCAAATAAAAGCTGTAAAAAATATTCAGAAGGGTAAAAATCATTCATTGCACCCCTAAAAATAGCTCCCGAATTTATTTCTGCAACAATTCCAGCTTTTTGTGCAGATTTTACAGTTGCATTAAGTTCTTCTTTATACCAGCTGTCATTTTCATCAAAGAATTGTAAAATACCATTTCTTTTTCGTACAAGATCAGGATGTCCCCATATTTCAAAATCAGAAGATTCAAGCATTTGTCGCTGAGCTTCAAAATACTGGCAGACTGCCTGTTTTCCATTTCCGTTATTAAGATTTTCTACGCCAAATTTAACTTCTTCTACAGGACCGTCTACAGTGTAAAAGCCTCTTTCATTTTGAACATAGTGGACAGAACCTATCAGATAGTCTGGTGAAAAGGATTTATACACTTCTTTATCAGGTTTTGTAAAACCGGGGATAAAATCTGCTTCAAATCCACAGAAAACTTGAATTTTATCAGAATACTTATGTTTTAGAGAATTGATTTCATTTATATAATTCTGAAATTCTCTGGGAGCTATGTGCCAGTCTGAAGCAAAAGGAACCATGGCATGCCCAGAAAAGCCTAAAGCAGACATTCCACAGTTAATAGCTGCCTGAACCATTTCTTCTGGAGAGTTGTTTCCGTCACAGAATGTTGTATGAGTATGAAAATTGATTTTTGTCTGCATATTTTACCTTTATAGATTGCCTTTTAAAAAGCCAAAACATTTTTGAACAAGAATATTTGGTTTTTGAGGTTTTTGAATGATATTTCTTGTTCCAGTAGAAATAATTTTTTTAAGAATATCCTGCTGCATTTGTTTTGGAATAGCAGAATAAACAACTGTTACAGGAGGAATCTGTCTTCTTGTAAGGTACTGGAGTAAAGAGATTCCTGTATTATCGCTGAGAAAAACATCAACAATTACCAGATTATATTTTCCGTTTTCATAAGATTCTGTAAATGCCTGGCCAGTTGTAAAAATTGTGGTTTCTGCTCCGGCTGCTTCAAAGGCTTGTTTTGTGATGGCAAGAGAATTTAAATCACTATCTACAATTGCAACTTTAAGGATAGTTCCATCATCTTCTTCGGCTCTTGAATCTCCTTTTGTTTTATCTGCAGAAAATTTTGTGGCAACTGAACCGTCTTCTCCATCATTCATACCAGAAGATGTAAGAATACGTTCTGTAATTAAATCTGAAACAGAAGAGGTGATTGTTGTATCAACTAAAGAACCTATCATAGAAGAAAGGCGTGAAGACATTTCTATTCCTTTATAATTTTCATGTCCTGCCAGCAGCTCTTTTAAATATTTGCTAAGTGAAAGAATTTTAACATTTTTGTTGTGAACGTGAGGTGCTGCCAGAATGTGATCAATAAGGAATTCAATATTGTAGCCATCTACAAAAGTTAAATCCAGATTAGTGAGCATAACAATAATCTTAGGATTGTCGATTCCTTCTCTTTCAATCATTTCTGCAAGTTTAAACTGTAATAAAGCTATTTTTTCACGGTTTAAACCACGGGCAATTTCAATAAAGAAAATCTGTCCGTTACGGTGGATATCGAGTACACAAGGTGTTGTATCAATGGAAAGTGGAGTGTGAAGAACTTTTCCTACAGCTTCAAAAAAAACATCAAATTTAATTGGCTTTGTAAAATATTTTACAACACCATATTTTGCAAGGGCTGCCACACTGGCTTTGTCTTGACTTGGACCGGAAATAATTACAGGAATGTTAGCAGTATTAAAATCTTCTGATTTTCTTTCAAGAAATTCCATTTCTTCAAGGTTATCTTCTTCCATGTCAAGAATTACAAGATTTGGAAGATTTGTAATCATCTTTGTATAGGAATCTCTGTTTTCTTGAGAAAGAATTACATCAATCTGATTTTCTGTAAGCCGTTGTTTTAAAAATTCACGGAACAAGGGATGGCTGTCTGTAATTAAAACCTTTTTCATACAATAGAAATAATATCACAATATTTGGTGTCAGAAAAGTATTTGAAAAATCTGCGGTATGTTGGAATTTTTCTTGCCGATTAACAAAGTTTTTTGTATTTTAAATTATAAGAAATTAAAATCAATTATTCAGGAGATATAAGAAATGGCTAAACAGTTAATGTTTAATGAAGATGCTCGTAAGAAATTACTTTCTGGTGTTGAACAGATCTCAAAAGCTGTAAAAACAACTTTAGGACCATGTGGACGTATGGTTATGATGGACAAAAAATATGGTTCACCAGTTATTACAAAAGATGGAGTTTCTGTTGCTAAAGAAATAGAATTAGAAGATCCTTTTGAAAATATGGGTGCTCAGTTTGTTCGTGAAGTTGCTTCAAAAACAAATGATGATGCCGGTGACGGAACTACAACAGCTACAGTTCTTTCTTATGCTTTAGTTCGCGAAGGTGTAAAATCAGTTGCTGCTGGTATGAGACCAATTGAACTTAAACGAGGTATGGATAAAGCTGTAAAAATTGCAGTTGAAGAAATCAAAAAGAACTCAAAACCTGTAAAGGGTGCTGATGATATTACAAACATTGCAACAATTTCTGCAAACAATGATCCTGAAATTGGTAAAATGCTTGCTGATGCTATTGAAAAGGTTGGAAAAGACGGTGTAATTACTGTTGAAGAATCTAAGAATATGGAAATGACTGTTGATACTGTTGAAGGTATGCAGTTTGACCGTGGATACATTTCATCTTACTTTGTAAATGACCGCGAAAGAATGGAAGCAGATTTTGATGATGCTTACATTTTGATTTATGACAAGAAGATTTCCGCAATGAAAGACTTGCTTCCAATTTTGGAAAAAGTTGCAAATGCAGGAAAAGCTTTAGTTATCATTTGTGAAGATGTAGATGGTGAAGCTCTTACAACTTTAGTTTTGAACTCAATTCGTGGAACTATTAAATGTTGTGCTGTTAAAGCTCCTGGTTTTGGTGATCGCCGTAAGGATATGCTCCAGGATATTGCTATTTTAACAGGTGCAACAGTTGTTACTGAAGAAGTAGGATTGAAACTTGAAACTTGCGGTCCAGAAGTTCTTGGACAGGCAAAATCTGTTAAGATTGACAAAGACAACACTACAATCGTAGGTGGTGCTGGTGAATCAAAAGCAATCAAAGCACGTGTAGAAGAAATTAAAGTAGCTATGACAAAATCAACTTCTTCATACGATAAAGAACAGTTACAGAAACGTCTTGCTAAATTAGCAGGTGGAGTTGCTGTAATCAATGTTGGTGCTAATACAGAAACAGAAATGAAAGAAATGAAGTTCCGTGTAGAAGATACAATTGCTGCTACTCGTGCTGCTTTGGAAGAAGGTATTGTTTCTGGTGGTGGTATGGCATTAATTGAAGCTTCAAAAGCTTTGGAAGCAATTCCTGCTGACTTAACAGAAGATGAAAAAGTTGGATTCAAGATTGTTCGCCGTGCTTTGGAAGAACCTATCCGTCAGATTGCAGAAAACGCAGGTCTTGATGGTGCAATTATTGCAGAACGGGCTAAAAACGAAAAGAAAGGTATTGGTTTCAATGCCAGAACAAACGAATGGGTAAATATGCTTGAAGCAGGTATTATTGATCCAGCTAAAGTTACTTGTTCTGCTTTGAAGAATGCAGCATCAGTTGCAGGTACATTACTTACAACAGAATGTGCAATTACAGACATCCCTGAGCCAAAAGCTCCAGCACCTGCACAGCCAGACATGGGTGGAATGTACTAATAGGCGAGTTTGGTAGTAACCGAAGGTTACGGACAAACTCGGTAAGCACGCGTAAGCGTGCGACGCTCCAGCTGCAGATCCTGGCATGATGTACTAGGAATTTGCTTTGCAAATTCCAGGCGTGGGTAGAGAAAATTAAAATTGTAATTTTAGTTACACTCCACGCCATGGGTGGAAGAAATTAAATAAAAGGAGAATCGTTCACTACGGTTCTCCTTTTGTTGTTTAATCTTTTTTTACAGTTCTAATGCTGCCCATTCTTAAACGGTCTTCTCTTGTTTTTTCAAGGAAAGTTTTAAGAGCTTCTGAATCTTCATTCTGGATGGCAGTCTTCATTTCATCTAATTTAGCTTGAAAATTTTCAATATGGGAGCAAAGTTTTTCCTTGTTGCTTATGAAAAGTTCTGTCCAAAGTGGAGCGTTTATCATGGCAATACGGGTTAAATCTTCAAAACTACCACCACCAAATGCTGTAATTTCAGGATCTTCTGCACTTTCTACAAGGGCACTGGC
>JALEPQ010000090.1 GCA_022768685.1 Spirochaetia bacterium | reverse complement strand
TTTTGTGGCTGCTGCGAAGCGGCAGTTCAATAGTTTCTATACCACAAAAAGCGTGTAGCGCATTATTGCGCGGTTTTGAATCACGCAACCGTGACTGGGAGCCAAAAAATCGGATTTTTGTTTATAATGCGTTTGCCCTGTTATATGCGTGTATCATACTTGCCAAAATCAGCTATTTTGGTTAAATTAAGGTTAACTCAGTTTTACGGATTTTTTTGTGATTATTTTCTAGAAACCCAGAAGATGACCTGCAAAGTTTTCCGCTTATGAGTAATATTTTTATTTTAGGGGTTCCATTATGGCACTTACAAAAGAAACAACTGTATCAACAGTTAAAAAGTACGGCGCAAACGAAGCTGATACAGGTAGCGTAAAAGTTCAGATCGCTTTATTAACACAGCGTTGTACACAGCTTACAGAACATGTAAAAGCATTCCCAAAAGATGCTTCTGCAAAACGTGCACTTCTTAAAGTAGTAGGACAGCGTCGTAAGATGTTGAAATACTTTGAACGCACAAACCTTGAAGGATACCGTGCATTCATTAAAGAACTCGGACTTCGTAAATAGTTTGTGTTTCTGTAAAATGGAGTTGTCTTTTTTTCAAGACAGCTCCTTTTTTTTTGACAGAATTATTTTTTGTTAAAATAATCTAACTCACAATTTAAGATTAACTTGCAATTCTTTAATTATCACATTTGTTTAAAAATTGAATTGATTACTTTTTATTCTGAGAATTGTTTGGATTGAAAAAAAAGATAGCTTCTATTAAAATGAAATTAATTATAGTAATTAATCTACGGAAGTAGAAAAAAATAAAGCAGTTAGCGGATGTAGTGCTAATTGTAGGAGTAAAATTATATGTCTATTGAAAGAGTAACTTACAGACTAGGAGATGCCGATCTCATCCTTGAAACAGGAAAAATCGGAAAACAGGCTAACGGGTGTGTTTATGCTCAGTGGGGTGGAGCTGCTGTTATTGCAACAATTTGTGCATCTTCAAGTGTAACTGAAGGACAGGATTTTGTACCTGTAACTGTTGAATACAATGAAAAATTTTATGCTGCCGGAAAAATTCCTGGTGGTTTTGTTAAACGCGAAGGTCGTCCAAAGGATAAAGAAATCTTAGTTTCTCGTCTTATTGACCGCCCAATGCGTCCTCTTTTTGAACCTTCTTTTGGTCATGAACTTCAGATTGTTCCAACTTGTGTTTCATGTGATGGTGTTCACACTCAGGATATTCTTGCTGTAATAGCTGCTTCAGCTGCAACTTGTATTTCTGATATCCCTTTCCATGGTCCAGTTGCTGCTTGTCGTGTTGGCTATGTAGATGGAGAATATGTAATCAATCCAACATTTGAACAGATTGAAAAAGGTGAACTTGAAATTGTTGTAGCCGGAACTAAAGATGGTTTTACAATGGTTGAAGGTGGCGCTAATGAAGTTTCAGAAGAATTAATGCTTGGTGCTCTTGAAAAAGCTCAGGGATTTATTACAGATATGTGTTTACTTCAGGAAGAATTAGTAAAGAAAGCTGGTAAGGCAAAACTTCCACTTAATCCTCTTGATGTAACATTGGCTAATGCAGAACAGATTGAAGCTGAAGCAACTCCACTTTTGAAAGAAGCATGTTTCCAGGATGGAAAAATAAACCGTGGTATTGCAATTGCTAAAGTTCAGAAAGAATTGGCTGCAAAATATGCAGAACAGCTTGAAGACCCAATTCAGGCAAAATTATTCTGTAATTTGATGGATGAAATTCAGTATAAACTTCTTCGTAAATCTATTCTGGATGAAGGCGTTCGTATTGATGGTCGTAAAACTGATGAAATCCGTCCAATTACTTGTGAAATCAATGTTCTTCCAACTCCACATGGATCAGCTTTGTTTACACGTGGTGAAACTCAGTCTTTGGCTGTATGTACACTTGGTACAGCTCAGGATGAACAGACTTACGATGATATTGATGGAGATCGTTCTGAACACTTTATTCTTCATTATAACTTCCCACCATATTCAGTTGGTGAAACAGGAAAATTGACAACAGGACGTCGTGAAATTGGTCACGGAAACTTAGCTCGCCGTTCATTGGCTGCCATGGTTCCTTCTCGTGAAGAATTCCCTTATACAGTTCGTGTTGTTTCAGAAATTATGGAATCTAACGGTTCTTCTTCTCAGGCTTCTACTTGTGGTGGATGTCTTGCTATGCTGGCTGCTGGTGTACCAATGAAAAAAATGGTAGCTGGTATTGCTATGGGTCTTATCACAGAACCAGAAGGTGATAATCCATACGGAAAATATGCTATTCTTTCTGATATTCTTGGTGAAGAAGATCACCTTGGTGATATGGACTTTAAAGTAGCTGGTACAGAAGATGGTATTACTGGTTTCCAGATGGATATTAAAATTGCCGGTGTTACTACAGAAATCATGAAAAAAGCTATGGAACAGGCTAGAGCAGGTCGTATGCACATTCTTGGAAAAATGAAGGAATGTATTGACAAACCAGCTCCACTTGCAAAGAATGCTCCACAGATTATGACAATGAAGATTCCTGTAGATAAAATTGGTGCTTTAATTGGTCCTGGTGGAAAAAATGTAAAAGCTCTTTGTCAGCAGTATGATGTAACAATCAATACAGATGATGATGGAACAGTTACAATTTATGCTAAAAACGGAATTAATGGCGAAGCTGCTAAAAAAGCTGTAAAAGGTATTACAGAAGATCCAGAAGTAGGAACAATCTACCAGGGTACTGTAAAACGCATTATGGAATTTGGTGCTTTCGTAGAAATCTTACCTGGAAAAGAAGGTCTTTGTCACATTTCTAAACTTTCTAAACAGAGAGTAAACAAAGTAACAGATGTTCTTAAAGAAGGTCAGGTAATTCCTGTAAAACTTCTTGAAGTAGACAAACAGGGAAGATTGAATTTAAGCTACATCGATGCAATTTCTGAATAGTTTTGCTATGCAAAACTACTGGCAAAGGTAAGTGTAATTACAGATTAAAGTTACATTAAGACCTTTGCCATAGATGCAATTTCTGAATAGTTTTGCTATGCAAAACTATTGGCAAAGGTAAGTACAGTTACAGATTAAAGTTACATTAAGACCTTTGCCATTGATGCTTTAGAAGAGAACAAGTAAGTTTTATATCTTAAATGATTATAGGCAGTTTACCCTTTGGTAGACTGCCTTTTTTTTCGCATACTATAAATAAACCTGTTTTTTTGTTATAATCTTTTATATGAATAGAATTAATATTAAATGTATCGCAAATCCTGGAGCCGTAGTTCCTGAATATAAAACTGCAGGTGCTGCTGGAGCTGATTTGTATGCCCATTTAAGTGCTCCTGTGACAATTGGAATTGGAAAAACTGCTATGATTCCAACTGGGCTTTTTTTTGAAATTCCTGAAGGTTATGAAGTTCAGGTTCGTCCTCGTTCAGGTTTGGCTGCAAAAAATGGAATAACAGTATTG